>JAXDNZ010000456.1:0-3225 GCA_034669185.1 Hyphomicrobiales bacterium | reverse complement strand
TCGAGTTCATCCCGGCGCCGGAGAATCGGCCCTATACGGCGGGGTGAGCTGACCCACGCCACCAGTGGGTTGTCATCGCCCAACAAGATTGGTGACCGCGCCACCCGTTGCGGTACGGCCGCCGTCGACGACGAACTGTCCGCCTGTCGTGTTGGAGGCGAGGTCGGAGCTCAGGAAGAGGACCATGTTGGCGATTTCTTCCGCGGTTGTGTAACGCCCGCTCGGGATCGCGGCCTGGTAACGCTCGCCGACCGAGGCCGCGTTGCCGGGTGAGAGTTGCTCCTCCAGCGCATGGATCATGCGGGTGTCGACCGGCCCCGGGCACACCGCGTTCACCCGGATCCCATGGCGCGCGACCTCGCCCGCCGCCGACTTGGTCAGGCCGATCACGGCGTGCTTTGACGCCACATAAGCCGGCATGCCGGGCGTCCCGACCAGTCCGGCGACGGACGCCGTGTTGACGACCGCGCCGCTCCCCTGACGGATCATCTCCGGCAGCACGTGGCGCAGGCCGAGGAAAACGCCCTTGACGTTCACGCCGATCACGGCGTCGAACATCGCCTCATCGTACTCTGCGGTCGGCGCAACCTTGCCTTCGATGCCGGCATTGTTGAAGAAACAGTCGATCCGGCCGAACGCCTCGATCGCCGCCTTCACATAGGCCTTGACGTCTTCGGACCGGGTGACGTCGGCGGTCGCCGCAACGGCTTCACCGCCGTTCTGGCGGATGATGCCGGCGGTCGCGTCGGCACCCGCGGCGTCGCGGTCGACCACCACTACCCTCGCACCGTGGCGGGCAAAGGCAGCAGATGTTGCGCGACCGATTCCGTTGCCGCCGCCGGTGACCAGCGCGACCTTGCCGGTAAAATCCATCTCGGTACCCCCCGACGGCCGCGCTACCTGAGCTTCGGCAACTTCTGCTTCACCTTGCCGATATCGGCCCACGGGTCCTTCTTCAGTGTGCCGAGACGCCGACCGATATTGAGCACCGTGAACTTGTTCGGCGCGAGTTTCGGCCCAAGCTCATCCCAAGTCACCGGCACCGAGACCGACGCGCCGGGCCGCGCGCGCGTCGAATAGGCGACGATCGCGGTGGCGCCGCGGCCGTTGCGCAGATAATCGACGAAGATTTTTCCCCCGCGGATGCTCTTGGTCATCTTCGACACGTATTTGTCGGGCGAATCCGCCGCCATCGCGAGGACCATTGCGTGCGCGAAGTCCTTCGCCTCGTCCCAGCCCGCGCCCTGCACCGGCACGACCACGTGCAGGCCCTTGCCGCCGGTGGTCTTCACGAAGCTCTTGAGCTTGATGGCTTCGAGCCGCTCGCGCACCTCGCGCGCCGCCTTGTTCACCGCCGCCCACGGCACGCCGTCGCCCGGATCGAGATCGAACACGATGCGGTTTGGATGTTCGACGTCGTCGATGGTCGAGCCCCACACGTGAATCTCGAGCACGCCCGCCTGGACCAGCGTGCGCAGGCCATCGAGATCCTCGATGTAGATCAATTCCTCGCCGTGACCGTCCTTGTGACGCTTGATGCGCTCGCTGATGAGGCCGGCCGCAGCGTGCTTCTGGAAGAAGCATTGCGCGCCGACCCCTTCCGGGCAGCGCACCAGCGCGAGCGGTCGGCCAATCACGTGCGGTGCCATCAGGTCCCACGCCTGCTCGTAGTATTCGGCGAGTTGCTGCTTGGTGATCTCCACGTCCGTCCAGTAGATGCGGTCCGGATGAGTGAACTTGACCGGCGCGTCGTCGGCGTTTCTTGATTTGCTTGCTTTTGCCGCAGGCGTGGCCGGCCTCGCGGGTTTCGCAACAGGTTTCGCCGCTTTGGCTTTGGTCGCTGGCTTGGTCGGCATCGGCCTTTCCCGTACGATCTCGCGCCCCGGCTTGTCCTCGCGTACGCCCTTGAACACCGCGTGACGCACGTGCTTCTGCGCGGTCCATCCCGCGAAGCTCACTTCGACCACGAGCTTTGGCTCCACCCAAATGGCTTTGCGGCCGCGTTCCTCGTCCGGCACCCTGCCGAACGCCGGCTTGTCAACGCGCAACGGCTGCAGGCGTTGCCACAGGTCCTGCGCGATCGCGACCGAATAGCCGGTGCCGGAGCGGCCGGCGTAACGCAGCTCGCCGTCCTCATAATAGGCGAGCACCAGTGCGCCGATCGCACCCTTAAGGTGGGTCGAATCCTTGTAGCCGGCGACGACGAATTCCTGCCCTTTGTGACACTTCGACTTGATCCAGCTTTCGGAGCGGCCCGAGCGATAGGCGCCGTCGCGCCGCTTCGAGATCAGGCCTTCGAGGCCGAGCTTGCAGGCATGCCCGTACATCTCGGAGCCGCTGACTTCGAAATGGTCACTCAAGCGCACCACGCCATCGCGGTCATGGCCCCTGAGCAGTTTCGCCAGCGCGGCCTTGCGCTCGACTAGCGGTTTGCCGGTAAGGTCGGCACCGTCGAGATGCAGCAGGTCGAACACGTAGTAGATGAAGTTCGACTTGCCCGTCTTGAGCGCGTCCTGGAGCGCGGAGAAGTTGCTGATGCTCTCGTCGTCCACGACCACGATCTCGCCGTCGATCAGCGCGCTTTGCGCATCGAGCTCCGCAAGCGCGCTTGCGACCGGCTTGAATTTCGAGGTCCAGTCGAGGGCCTTGCGTGTCAGCAGCTTGACTTTGCCGTCATCGAGCCGCGCCTGCATGCGATAGCCGTCGAACTTGACCTCATGCACCCATCCGGCGCCGTCCGGCGTCTTCTCACGCAGCGTCGCAAGCTGCGGCGGAACGAAGTCCGGAAGGTTTTTCGATCCCGCGCGTTTTGGTCGGTCGCGCAGCACTTCGGCGCTCGCGAGCGCGGCACGTGACCTTGATCTTGCTTTGGCCTTTTTGGCTTTTGGCGCGGATTTCGCTTTTGCCGGCTTCTTGGCTGCGGTCTTGATCGCCCTGGCGTTCTCTTTCACCGGACGGTTCGAGTGCCACACGGCGCCCTCGGCCTTCGCGATCTGCTCGAGAGTGCGCTTCGACACGACCGACTTCGCCTTCTCCTCCAGGATATCCGGATCCTTCGGGGTCCGCGCGAACTCGTCCTCCGACTTGATCAGCAGCCAGTTGTCGCGCTTCTCGCCCGGGCGGCGGTGCATGCGCACGAGGTGCCAGCGCCCGTGGAGCTTCTCGCCGTCGAGCACGAAATCGAGATGGCCTTTGGCGAGGCCCTTGTGCGGATCGTGCTCGGGC
>JAXDNZ010000455.1:0-6068 GCA_034669185.1 Hyphomicrobiales bacterium | reverse complement strand
GCAAGGGCTCGTTCGCGTTCAAGACCGCTCGCGCCATGCTGGCGAACGGCTTCTATCCCGACACGATCTCGTCCGACGTGCACACGCTGTGCATCGAAGGCCCGGCCTACGATCAGGTGACGACGCTGTCCAAGTTCCTGTGCATGGGCATGCCGCTCAGCGACGTGATCGCGGCCAGCACCGTGAACGCCGCGATGGCGCTGAAGCGTCCCGAACTGGGCACCTTCAAGCCGGGCAGCGCGGGCGACGCCACGATCCTCACCGTCAAAGAGGGGCAGTTCGACTACGAGGACGTGACCGGCGAGCACATGACCGGCGACAAGCGCATCCTCTCGGAAGGCGTGGTGATCGGCGGCCGCTGGTGGCACCCGAACGATTCCGCGAAATTCAAGAAACTGGAGAACGCCGCATGAGCGCCGAAGACGCACTGAAGAAGCTCGGCCTGACCTTGCCAAGCATTCCGACGCCGGTCGCGAACTATGTGCCGTGGAAGCGCGACGGCAACACGATCTATCTGTCGGGGCAGGGCCCGCGAAGGAACGATGGAACGATGCATGTCGGCAAAGTAGGCAAGGACGTGACGATCGAGCAGGCCTACGAGCACGCCAAGCTCGTCGGCCTCGGCCTGCTCGCTGCCGCGAAGGATGCCGCAGGCGGCAGCCTGGACAAGATCGAGGTGCTGAAAGTGCTCGGCATGGTCAATGCGGTGCCGGAGTTCACCGACCAGCCGAAGGTGATCAACGGCTGCTCCGATCTGTTCGTGCATGTGCTCGGCGAGCGCGGCCGTCACGCGCGCTCCGCGGTCGGCATGGGCTCGCTGCCGAACCAGATCACGGTCGAGATCGAGGCCGTGATGCGAGTGGTGGATTAGTCCACCAGGTGACACGCGACGCGCCGGCCATCGGCGGCGGGCTTGAGCGCCGGCCGCTCCACTTTGCACCGATCGAACACGAACGGGCAGCGCGTGTGAAACGTGCAGCCCGGCGGCGGGTTGATCGGCGAGGGCACATCGCCCTGCAGCACGATGCGCTCGCGCTTGACATGCGGGTCGGCGATCGGCGCCGCCGCCATCAGCGCCTGCGTGTAGGGGTGCAGCGGCGCCGCGAACAGCGCTTCTTTCTCGGCGATCTCGACGATGCGGCCGAGATACATCACGGCGACGCGGTGGCCGATGTGCTCGACCACGCCGAGGTCGTGCGAGACGAACAGATAGGCGAGACCGAGTTCTTCCTGCAGATCCATCATCAGATTGAGCACCTGCGCCTGCACCGAGACGTCGAGCGCGGATACGGGCTCGTCCGCGATGATCAGCGCGGGGTTCAGCGCGAGCGCGCGGGCAATACCGAGGCGCTGACGCTGCCCGCCGGAGAACTCGAACGGATAGCGCCGCATCGCGTCGGCGCGCAGGCCCACCTTCTCGAACAGCGCCGCGACGCGCGTCTCGCGTTCGCGCGGTGAAATGTCGGAATAGTTCTCCAGCGGCTCGGCGACGATCCGGCCCGCCGCCATGCGCGGATTGAGCGACGCATAGGGGTCCTGGAACACCATCTGCATACGCTTTCGATGCGGCCGCATCGCGCCGGCATCGAGATGCGTGATGTCCACCTCGTCGAGGCGGATCGTACCTTCGCTTGGCTCAAGCAGGCGCAGCAACAGCTTGCCGACGGTGGACTTGCCGCAACCGGATTCGCCGACGAGGCAGAGCGTCTCGCCGGACTGGATCGCAAAGCTCACGCCATCGACCGCCCTCACCGTCGCGGCGTTGCGGCCGAACAGCCCGCCGCTCAGGACGAAATGCTTCTTCAGATCGTTCACCTCGACGATCGGCGTCATGCCGCCACCGCCGTGCCGAGCACGCGCTCGGCCTCGTGGCAGGCGACGACATGACCGTCGCCGATCGGACGCAGCGCGGGCGTCTCAACGCGGCAGCGCTCCCTCGCGTAGGCGCAGCGCGGCGCGAAGGCGCAGCCTTCGATCGGCTCGCGCAGCGACGGAACAATGCCGGGAATCTCGGCGAGACGGCGCTTTCTATTTTTCGCGCGCAGACGCGGGATCGAGGCCATGAGGCCGCGCGTGTAGGGATGCGCCGGCCGGTCGAACAGCTCGGTCGTTTCGGCTTCCTCGATCTTGCGCCCCGCATACATCACGATCACGCGGCGGCAGGTCTCGGCCACGATGCCGAGATTGTGCGTGATCAGGATGACGGCGGCGCCGGTGCGTTCCTTCAGCTCCAGCATCAGGTCGAGGATTTGCGCCTGGATGGTGACGTCGAGCGCGGTCGTCGGCTCGTCGGCGATGAGCAGTGTCGGATTGCAGGCCAATGCCGTCGCGATCATCACGCGCTGACGCATGCCGCCCGAGAACTGGTGCGGATAATCGTTGAGCCGCCGCACGGCGTCCGGAATTTTCACGAGCCGCAGCATCTCGACGGCGCGTCCGCGTGCGGCGGCGGCACTCGCGCCGGTGTGGATGCGCACCGACTCGGCGATCTGGTGGCCGATGGTGAGTACCGGATTGAGCGATGTCATCGGCTCCTGGAAGATCATCGCGAGGCGGTTTCCGCGCAGCTTGCGCATTTCGGATTCGTCGAGCGCGACCAGGTCGCGGCCCTCGAACGTCACGCTGCCCGCGACGGTACGGGCGAGGCGCGGTGGCAGGAGCCGCATGATCGACAACGCCGTGACGCTCTTGCCGCACCCGGATTCCCCGACGATGCCGAGCGTCTCGCCGGGAAACACGTCGAACGATACGCCATCGACCGCGCGCGTGATGCCGTCGATGGTGAAGAAATGCGTCTTCACGTCGCGGACCGCGAGGAGGGGGGTCACATCCGCCTCGCAAGGCGCGGATCGAGCCGGTCGCGCAAGCCATCGCCGAGCAGATTGACCGCGAGCACGACCAGCGCGAGCGCGATGCCGGGGGCGAAGATCGTCCAAGGCGCGCGCGACAGGAACAACCGGCTCTGCGCGATCATGTTGCCCCAGGTCGGGATTTCGGGCGGTGTGCCGGCGCCGAGGAATGAGAGCGCGGCTTCGATCAGGATCGCGGAGGCGCAGATGTACGTCGCCTGCACGATCAGCGGCGCGATCGTGTTCGGCAGGATGTGGCGGAGCAGGATCTTCCATGTCGGCGTGCCGCCGGCGATCGCGGCCTCGACGTATGGCGCCTCGCGCACGCCGAGCACGACCGCGCGCACGAGGCGCACGACGCGCGGGATCTCGGGGATCGTGATCGCGAAGATGACCGTCGAAACGCTCGAACGTGTCAACGCGACGAGCGCGATGGCGAGCAGGATCGCCGGGATCGCCATCAGGCCGTCCATCAGCCGCATCACCACGGCGTCGACCTTGCGGAAGTAACCAGAGATCAACCCGATGTTCAGCCCGATAATGATCGACATCGCCGACACCGAGAGACCGACGAGCAACGAGATGCGCGCGCCGTAGACGGTGCGCGCGAACACGTCGCGGCCGAGATGGTCGGTGCCGAGCCAGTTCGTCTGCGAAGGCGGGCGCAGGCGCAGGGCCGGATTCATCGTGATGGCATCGCCGGCGAACAGCGGGGCGAAAATCGCAAGCAGGGCAATCAGCGTCAGGATGAAGCCGCCCGCCACGATGGTCGGATTGCGCCGCGCGAAACGACGAAAGCCCGCGCGGGGTCGGGGCGCGACGATGACGGCTTCGCTGGTGGCAGCGAGTGTCAATAGCGGATCCTCGGATCGAGCAGCGTGTAGGAAAGATCGACCAGCAGATTCACCAGCACGTAGACGCCGGAGAAGATCAGGATCACGCCCTGGATGATCGGGTAGTCGCGTTTGGAGATCGCGTCGACCACGAGCCGCCCGACACCTGGAATGTTGAACACCGTCTCGGTGATGACGACGCCGCCGATGAGCAACGCGACGCCGATGCCGATCACCTTGACGATCGGCACGCCGGCGTTCTTCAATGCGTGTTTCAGCAGCATCGAGCGCGTCGCGACACCCTTGGCGCGCGCTGTGCGGATGTAGTCCTCGGCGAGCACGTCGAGCATCGTGGTGCGGGTGATGCGCGCGATCAGCGCCACGTAGGCAAGGCCGAGCGCGATCGAAGGCAGGATCAGCCGCTCGATCCACGGCCAGAGCCCCTGGTCGATCGGGGAGTAGCCCTGAACCGGGAGCCAGCGCAGCGTGATCGAGAACACGTAGATCAGCATGTAGCCGACCACGAACACCGGCACCGAGAAGCCGATCACCGATACGACCATCAGCAGCCGGTCGATCCAGCTTCCGACCTTCCAGGCGGCGACCACGCCGAACGTGACCGCGAGGGAGACCGCGACGAAGAGCGTGGTGAGTGCCAGCGACAGCGTCGGCTCGATGCGCTGGCCGATGAGCTTGAGCACGGGCTCGTTGGAAAAGATCGAAATACCGAGATCACCGCGCAGTACGGCGGTGAGCCAGCGGAAGAACTGGACCGGAAGCGCGTCGTCGAGCCCGAGCTGCTTGCGGATCGCGGCGATCTGCTCGCCGGTCGCGTTGTCGCCGGCGATGATCGCGGCCGGGTCGCCGGGGGAAAGGTGCAGCAGCAGGAAGATGAACACCGCGACGATGCCCATCACGAGCACCGTCGAGGCAAGCCGGCGGGCGATGTAGGCGAGCATTATGCCTCACTCTCCGGCAGGCTCCCCTCCCCCTTGCGGGGAGGGGTTGGGGTGGGGGTCGATGTAAGCCGAGCGTGGATGGCTTCCAGGACGCCGGTACTTTCAGTCATTACTTCGCGATTGGAGAATCGCAGGACAGAGAATCCTTGTGACGCGAGATACGCGGTCCGGCGTCCATCTCTGGATACATTCTCGTCATATCCGTGCTGATTTCCATCGACCTCTACGATCAGCTTCGCTTTCAGGCAGCAGAAGTCAGCGACATACGGACCAATCGGTACCTGCCGGCGAAAATGAGTCCTGTCGACCGGAAGGCGGTGACGCAAGTGCCACCAAAGCTTTCGTTCCGGTTCGGTCGGTCGATGCCGCAACGAACGCGCCCGCGTGCGCTCGCGATCAGTTGGCGTCCGCCCCGGATCGCTGCGCCATGTTATCGCCAACTCGCGACCCCCACCCCTAACCCCTCCCCGCAAGGGGGAGGGGAACACCACCGAGCATGTTGCACCATTGTGCAACGCTCATCCCACCGCCTTCTTCTCCATATTCCAGAAGCCCACCACCTCGGGCATGCCGATTACGCCGGTGAGGTTCTTGCGCCATGCCGAGTTGCGGAAGAACTGGCCGAGCAGCACGTGCGGCACGAAATCCCAGCCATTTTGTTGCAGTTCCTTGGCGACCTGTTGGCGTGCTTGAAGCGTCGGCGCCGTCGCCCATTTCTCGCGCAGCTTTTCCTGCAGTTCGTTGGCCGGCCAGCCGAACCATGCCTTCTCGCCGTTCGCGGCCTGCCCGGTGAAGGCGATCGGATCCGCGAAGGTGATGCCAGTGACGGTGGTTGAGAAGATGTTCCAGCCGCCTTCAGCCGGAGGTTTCTTCACGGCGCGGCGCGAGACGAGCGCGCCCCAGTCCATCGCGGCGAGATCGACATTGATACCGGCCTGACGCAGCCACTGCGCCGCGAACAGGCCCGCAGGGTTGGCGAGATAATGGTCGGTCGCCTGCAGCACGACGACCGGGCGCCCGTCGTACCCGGATTTCTGGAACAGTTCCTTGGCCTTTGCGATGTCCTGCCCGTTCTTGAACCAGCCGGTGTTCTCGTCGTTGGTCATCGGCGTGCCGCAGGCGAAATACGAGCCGCACGCCTGCCACGACTTCGACTGTCCGAAGAACGCACGCATCACGTCGTCCTGCTTCGTCAGATACAGCATGGCGCGGCGTGCATCGACGTTGTTGAACGGCGGATGCAGACAGTTGAGCCGCATGAACGCGATGTGGCCGGTCTTGTTGAGCACCTCGACGGTGAGGTTCTTGTCCTTCTTCAGTTCGTCGATCAGGTCCTGCGGCGGCACCTCGTAGAAATCGATTTCGCCGGCCTGCAGCGCGCTCAGCGCGGTCTGTTCGTCGGCGATATTCTCGAACGTGACGCGATC
>JAXDNZ010000454.1:0-4612 GCA_034669185.1 Hyphomicrobiales bacterium | reverse complement strand
CTTCGGTTCGCTCAACCGGCACCACGCGGATGTCCAGCGGCGCGGTTCCGCTCGTGGCGGCGCCAAGGCCTTCCGGGATCGGCACCGCGAATGTCGTTGGGCCATGGGAATGGTGACCGAACACCGTGATTCCGCCGGCGTCGACCGGCGAGCCGCCACCGACCGACATCAGCACGCGGAAGCGGCGGCCGCGATCGGCCGGTGCGAGATTGAGCGTAACTTCCGCGACGGGCGCGGGCGCTTCGGGCGCCGGTGCCGCAAGGACAGCCGTAGGCACCTGCGCAACGCCGCCCGCCGGCTCGGCCGCACCGATCTGTCGCGATCTTACTGCCGCGCCGAAGCGCTGCGGAGGCCGCGCCGCCACCAGCGGCTCGGTCAGCGGGACCTGATCCTCACCCGAGCCCGGCGAATAGTCGTAGTCGAAGCTCGCCATGCTGGCGTAATCGCCGGCTTTGGTCTTGGCGGCCGCCTGGCCTTTCTGGTTGGTGAAGAACAAGAACTTCTCGTTCGACCATTTCGTGAGGTTTGCGCCTGTCGGCAACGTCGGCCTGCCGCGCTCCGCCTGCCGGCGCGTCCAGACATCCCAGAGCCGATCGAGGTTGGCATGGTGGAGGAAAAAGATCGGATCCACCGGCGACATGAAGCTCACCATGAAGGCCTTGCCGCTGGCGCCGCCGATCGAGCCGTGGACGTTGTCGTGCGGCTGGCTCTCGAGAATGCCCTCGCGCGAGCTGTCGTTATGGCTTGCCGCCATGGCGCTGCTGAACCCGGCGGAGCCGGTGCCGGTCGCAGCACCGGCGAAGGTTGACGCTTTCAACGCGCTCCTGATGGTCGCCATCGACACCGCCGCCTTGGTGGCGCTGTCGAGGTCCGGGTTTGCCGCCGTGAGGCCGCGTGCATTCGGTTGATTGAAGAACATCCCTTGCGGGCCCGGAGTCAGGCTTGCGAACAGGACCGCGGCGCTGTTTACGCCGCGTGCCGCGAGCACATTCTTCTGAGCCGCGGAAAACGATGCGAACAACGCGTTCACAGGCCCGTTGAACTGCGTCTTGAAGGCATTGAAGCTTGCGACGAACGCCGAATTGTTCGGATCGAGAACGCCATTGAACATCGCGGCCGGGATGCGCGCCGTCTTGGTCCAATCCCAGTACGGCAGCGCAAACTGGGGATCGCCGCTGAGCTCGCGGATCTTCGCCTCGAGCCAACCGATATAACCGCGGTGCCACGCGAGGAACCACCAGTTCTGGTGCGGGCAGTCGAAGATGTGGATGAAGGCGTTGCGATACCAATTGAGTGGATCGGTTGGCGGCCGTTTCAGCATTTCGGCCACGCCCTTGGCGTAGCTGTCGAGGACTCTGGACGGCATCGCCGGATCGGTGACTTCGAAGCGGCGGAACTTCGCGCTTGGCGGCGCAGGGGCCGCAGACAAGGCGCTGGCACCCAGCACCGCCGCGCTCGATCCCAGAAACGCGCGTCGCGTAAACGCCGGATCAAATGCCGCCATGACGATCTCCCGGTTCGATGATGCGGGCGCCGCAAGGCGACGCGGCGCTTGTACGACGCTTCATCTTACGATTGCGCACCCCGCGCCCGCGCGCAACCGCACTCAGAACCCGACCGCGGTGCCGTGCAGATCGTATTCGTCCGCGCGCTCGATCTTGACCGTCGCGATCTCGCCGACGCGCAACGGGCGGCGGCTGGCGACATAGACCGCGCCATCGATCTCCGGCGCGTCGCCCTTCGAGCGGCCTTTCGCGACCGTCGCCCCGACGTCGTCGATGATGACCTGCTGGCGCGTGCCGATCTTCGCCTTGAGACGACGTGTCGAGATCGCCTGTTGGTGCGCCATGAAGCGATGCCAGCGCTCTTCCTTGACGTCATCGGGCACGGGAGCGCCGAGATCGTTCGCGGCCGCGCCCGCGACCGGCTCGTACTTGAAGCAGCCGACCCGATCGAGCCGCGCTTGGTCAAGCCAGTCGAGCAGCATCGCGAAATCCGCGTCGGTCTCGCCAGGAAAGCCGACGATGAACGTCGAGCGCAACGTGAGGGCAGGACAGATCTCGCGCCAGCGATGGATGCGGTCGATCGTCTTGGCCTGCGCGGCCGGACGCTTCATCCGCTTGAGCACGTCGGGCGCCGCATGCTGGAACGGGATGTCGAGATACGGCAGCACGACGCCATCGGCCATCAGCGGAATGACATCGTCGACGTGCGGATACGGATAGACGTAGTGCAGCCGCACCCATGCGCCAAGCGTCCCGAGCTCGCGCGCAAGATCGAGGAATTTGGCGCGCACCTCGCGGTCTTTCCATCTGCTGGCCGCATACTTGATATCGATGCCGTAGGCCGAGGTATCCTGCGAAATGACGAGCAGCTCCTTCACGCCAGCCGCGACCAGCCGCTCTGCTTCGCGCAGCACGTCGGCGGCGGGACGCGAGACGAGGTCGCCGCGCAGCTTCGGGATGATGCAGAAGGTGCAGCGGTTGTTGCAGCCCTCGGAAATCTTCAGATAGGCGTAATGGCGCGGCGTGAGCTTGATGCCCTGCGGCGGCACGAGATCGACGTAAGGGTCGTGCGCCGGCGGGGCCGCGCGATGCACCGCCTCGACGACGCTCTCGTATTGCTGCGGGCCGGTGATCGCGAACACATTGGGGAATTGCGCGGTGATCTTCTCCGGCTCGGCACCCATGCAGCCGGTGACGATCACTTTTCCATTTTCGGCGAGCGCTGCGCCGATCGCCCCGAGCGATTCCGCTTGCGCGCTGTCGAGAAACCCGCAGGTGTTGACGAGCACCAGATCGGCGCCCGCGTGATCGCGCGCCAACTCATAGCCCTCGGCGCGCAGGCGCGTGAGGATGCGTTCTGAGTCGACCAGCGCCTTCGGGCAGCCGAGCGACACGAATGAAATGACAGGAGATCGCATCTCGAAAATTATCCAGACGATACTTGCTTGTTATCTGAGTAACGCTTCAGCGCTTGGTCGATCGCGGCCAAAAGCACCGGCCCCATGACGGCATAGCCCGCCGTGTTAGGATGGACCTTGTCCCGGCTGTATTGAGGTTTGAGCCGGTCTCCCGTTCCCCGCAGGACCGGCCAGTAATCGCAATATGTGTAGCTGTTCCGGGCACACAAGTCATTGATCCAGACATTGAGCGACTTGAGCGCTTGTTCGGCCGGCCGCCCCCAGCCAAACCCGGTGGCGGGCGGCACGGACGCCAGGATGACGCGGATGCCGCCGTCGCTCGCCTGCGCCGCCATCGCTTCGATATTCTTGCGCGTCGCCTCGCCGTCGTAAGGCCGCCGCAGCGCCGCAAGGTCATTGGTGCCCGCCATGATGTGCACGGCCTGCGGCTTCAGCGCCACCACGTCGGGCCTGAAGCGCATCAGCATCTGCGCCGACGTCTCGCCGCCGATACCGCGATCGACCAAGCCGTGAGCTTTGAAGAACGGGCGGCAGAAGCGGTCCCAGTTGTAGGTGATGGAGTCGCCCATCATGACGACGCGGCGCGCACTCGCCGGACCCGCGAGCACCGCCTTGTTTGCGCCCTCATAGGCGAAGTCGGGCGTATCGTCCGGAACAGGCCGCCGCCAGCGTGGACTTGCGCGCGCCCGCTTGGCGCGCGCGCGCATCGGCCATTGCGAGCGCAGCGCGAGGGCATCGCCGGTCGCAACCAGCAACGCCGCGCTGGCCAAAACCGCGCCGAGCAGCGCGCGCCGCTTCATGTCGGGCACTTGCGCTCTGCCTAGCTGGGCTGACGCGCGGGCGTGTTGCCCTCGCCGAGGTCCCAGTAGAGGCCCGCCATGATGGCGAGCGCCTCGCGTGCAAGCGCCAGCGGGAAATGCTCGTTGGGCGCATGCTGCGAGCAGCCCGGATAGGAATGCGGCACCCAGATCGTCGGCAAGCCGAGGCCTTCGGAGAAGATGTCGTTCGGCAGCGAGCCGCCGACATTCGGCAACACCGCGGGCTTGCGGTTGGTGGTGCGGGCGAGGGAAGCGGCGGCAAATCGCGCCCACGGATGCTCGGGATCGAGCCGCGTGGCATTCATGACGTCGTCGCGGCCTTGCGCGATCTGCACCATCGGGAAGCCGTGGCGGTCGAGATGCTTTCGCAACGCCGGCAGGAATTGGTCCGGATCGGTGCCGACCACGAAACGGATCTGCCCTCGCGCCCAGGCCCGCGGCGGCACGGCGTTGACCGGGCTCTCCGGGTTACCGGCGGTCATCGCGAGGATGTCGAAGGTGCACCAGGCAAACACCTTTTCGGCCAGGGTCAGCCCGGGTTCGCCCCAGTCCGGGTCGATCGCCGGATCGCCGGGACCGGACTTCACCTCGCAGTCGGCGAGCGCGTGCCTCACCGACTGAGGGATGACGGCCGGCACCCATTCGGGAATACGGATCTGCCCGCTCGGCCCGGTGATCGTGGAGAGCGCGTGCACGAGTTGAACCGATGGGCTGGAGAGAAGGCCGCCCCAGTTGCCCGAATGATGTCCACCCACGCGCGCATCGATCCAGATATCGATCGGGTAGGCGCCGCGCGTGCCGAGCGAGATGGTCGGCCGGTCGGCGGTGAGGCGCGGTCCATCCGAGCCGACCAGCACGTCCGCGGCCAGTC
>JAXDNZ010000453.1:0-2906 GCA_034669185.1 Hyphomicrobiales bacterium | reverse complement strand
CGTGGTGACGCGCAAACTGGTGCCGTGGAGCAATGTGCTCGCGTTCCTGTGCCTGGCGCCGTTCGTCATCCCCGGCATCGTGCTGGCGATCGGCTTCTATGCGGCGTACGCGCCGCCGCCGCTCGCGCTCTACGGCACCGCAACGATCCTGATCCTCGCCTACACGACGCGCTTCCTGCCGATTGCCTATACGTCGAGCGCGGCCGGCATGCGCAGCATCAATCCCGAGATGGAGGAAGCGGTGCGCATCCTCGGCGGGAGCCGGCTGCTCGCGATCCGCAAGGTGCTGGCGCCGCTGCTCAAGCGCAGCCTCGCCGGCGCGTGGATCCTGGTGTTCATCCCGGCGACGCGCGAACTCTCCTCCGCGATCTTTCTGGTCGGCCCGAACACGCGCGTGATCTCCGTGATGCTGTTCGACCTGTCGGAAGAGGGCAATTTCGAGGTGCTCTCCGCGCTCGGCATGATCCTGCTGGTCGCGACCTTGATCATCGCGGCGCTCGGCTTCCGCGCGATCGGCCGCGACTTCATGGTGCGCTCGTCATGAGCAAGCTCGCTTTGCGCGGCATCGAGAAACGCTATGGCAGCACCGTCGCCGTGTCGGGCTTCGACCTCGAACTGAACCAGGGCGAATTCGTCTCGCTGCTCGGGCCGTCGGGTTGCGGCAAGACCACCACCTTGCGCATGATCGCGGGCTTCATCGACCCCACCGCCGGCACGATCGAGATGGACGGACAGGTGCTGTCCTCGCCGGCGGGCGCGCTGCCGCCGGAGAAGCGGCAGATGTCGATGATCTTCCAGAGCTACGCGGTGTGGCCGAACATGACGGTGCAGCAGAACGTCGCGTTCGGGCTGGAGCTGCGCAAGCTGCCGCGCGAGGAGGTGCGCCGCCGCGTCGGCGAAATGCTCGAGGTCGTGCACATGGGGCATCTGGCGGCGCGCTACCCGGCCGAGCTGTCGGGCGGGCAGCAGCAGCGCGTCGCGCTCGCGCGCGCCATCGTGATCCAGCCGCAAGTGCTCCTGCTGGACGAGCCGCTCTCCAACCTCGACGCCAACCTGCGCGAGGAGATGCGCTTCGAGATCCGCCGGCTGCACGACGAATTCCGCATCACCACGGTGTACGTGACGCACGACCAGGCCGAGGCGATGGTCACGTCGGACCGCATCGCCGTGATGAACATGGGGTCGATCGAGCAGGTTGACGCGCCGCACGCGCTCTACAACAGGCCGAAGACGCGCTTCGTCGCGGGCTTCATCGGCCGCACGAATTTCATCGACGGAACGGTGAACGGCGCGGATGTCGATTTCGGGACGTTCAGCGTACCGCGCGCCGCGCTGGATGGCGCGCCCGCGAGCGGGAAAGCGACCTTTTCGGTTCGCCCGCAGAGCATGCGGCTGTCGCGCGCGAGCTCCGCCGGCGGTGCTCCGCAGCTCGCCGTGACGATCGCGGAACGGGCTTACCTGGGCGAGTTCTGGGACTACGTGGTGGCGCCGCCGAACGGCGCGCCAAAGCTGCGCGTCACAACCTCGCCGCTCGACATCTATCAGGTCGGGGAACAGGCATGGCTGGCATTCGATCC
The DNA here is from genome assembly GCA_034669185.1 of Hyphomicrobiales bacterium. Classification (GTDB taxonomy): domain Bacteria; phylum Pseudomonadota; class Alphaproteobacteria; order Rhizobiales; family Xanthobacteraceae; genus PALSA-894. The sequence goes on along the minus strand of JAXDNZ010000453.1, from coordinate 1,329 downwards.
CAAGCAGATGACGCCGATCGCGTAGGAAGGGTCTACGAGCATGAAGTCAATTCTCGTTCCGCTCATTCCCGCGAAAGCGGGAATCCAGTTCTTGGCCAAAGGACTGGGTCCCCGCTTTCGCGGGGACGAGCGATCGTATGTGCGGCTGGCGTTTTGCGGCTTGTTGGTGCTGCTCGCCGCACTCGCTCCGGCGCGCGCGGAAGTGAACGAGATCAAGATCGGCAAGCAGTACGGCCTGCCCTATATCCAGTTCGTCATCATGGAAGACGGCAAGCTGATCGAGAAGCACGCCAAGGCCCAAGGCCTCGGCGACGTGAAGGTCGAATGGGCGACGCTTGGCGGCCCGGCGCAGCTCAATGACGGCATCATTTCCGGCGCGATCGACGTCGCGGGCGTCGGCCTGCCGAACCTGATCACCATGTGGGAAAAGACGCGCATCAACGCGAAAGTGCGTGCGATCGCCGGCCTCAACTTCATGCCGCTGATCCTGCTGACGCGCGGTCCGCGCATCAAGACGCTGAAGGACTACGGCGAGAAGGACCGCATCGCGGTGCCCTCGGTGAAGATCTCGATGCAGGCGATCCTGCTGGAGATGGCCGCCGCTAAGGAGTTCGGCGAAGGCAATTACGAGAAGCTCGATCCGCTCACCGTCTCGATGGGCCATCCGGACGCTTTCGCGGCGCTCAACTCAGGCACCGAGGTCGGCAGTCATTTCTCCTCCGCGCCGTTCCAGAACCGCCAACTGAAGATGCCGGGCTACCACCAGGTGGTGAGCTCTTATGACATTATCGGGCCGCACTCGGTGAGCTGCATCGTGATGACGACCAAATTCCACGACGGCAATCCCAAGACCGTCGCGGCCCTCCTCGGCGCCATGAAGGAAGCAACCGCCTGGATCAAAGCCGACAAGAAGGCCGCCGCGGAGGCTTATCTGCGTGTCACCAAGGACAAGATGCCGGTCGACGAGCTGCTGGCGATGCTCAACGATCCGAACATCGTCATCACCATCGTGCCGAAGGGCGCCGACAAGATCGGCGACTTCCTCGCCAAGGTCGGGCGCGTGAAAGCAAAACCGGACAGGTGGCAGGATTATTATTTCGGCGATGTCGACAAGCTGACCGATTGAGTCATTTATCGCCGCTCGTCCCGGCGACCCGTCTTCGCCCAGGCTTCGACGGGTTCGGTCTCAGTCCGCCGAAGCTTTAGCGAAGGCGGAAAGCGGGGACCCAGAGCCACGAAGTAGAAAGAACTGGATTCCCGCTTGCGCGGGAATGAGCGGAGAGGACTTACGGAAACATCTCGTCGACCTTGGCCTGGTCGACGCCGCCG
>JAXDNZ010000452.1:0-4867 GCA_034669185.1 Hyphomicrobiales bacterium | reverse complement strand
ATTCGATCACCGGGCGCGGCCAACCCTTTGATTTCAGCTCGCCCGCCGCGTTGGCGAATTCCTGGTTGGCGTTGCTCGCGCCCGCGCGGCTTCGCGCGATGTACATGCGCAACACCGTGAACGACTCCGGCTTCAAATCATTCGATTTTCGCAGATCGTCGGCCGCACCCGCGAAGTCGCCCTTGTAGAACCTGGTGAGGGCGCGGTCGTGGTAGGCGACGTCACCTTTCGGATCGAGCCGTATCGCCTCGTTGAAATCCGCAATCGCGCGGTCGTAGTCCACGCGGTCGTTCCAGGCGAGGCCGCGATTGTAATAGGCGCGCACGAATTTCGGATCGACGCGGATCGCCTCGTTGAAGTCCGCGAAGGCGCCGTCGAGATCGCCCTTCTTGCGCCTGGTCCAGCCGCGGTTCGCAATCGTCCCGGCGTCCTTGGGGTCGACGCGGAGCGCCTGGGTGTAGTCGGCGATCGCACCGTCGTACTTGCCCTGCTGGTCGAGGATGTAGCCGCGGATCGCGTAGGCCCAGGCGTAGTCCGGGTCGAGGCGAAGCGCGTCGCTCAGGTCGGCGATGGCACGATCTTGGTCGCCCTTGTCGTCGTAGAGATCGCCGCGCTTGGCATAGGGCACGGCCCATTTCGGATCGGCCTTGATCGCCTCGGTGTAGTCCGCGATGGCCTTCTCGGGATCGTCATTGGCTTTGTTGGCGAGTCCACGATTGTAAAGAGCTTCGGCGCGCTCCCGCGCGGAAAGCCTCCTGTCCTGAAGAACCCGGTTGCATCCGGTGAGGCTCTTGGTGGCGTCCTTGCCGCGGCAATCCGCCCAATCCTTCTGGCTCGCGGCGAGCGCCGGAACGGTGAACAAGAACGCCGAAACGGCAAGGAGACAGCCCCGCATGATTGCAAACCCCGTTCGTGATCGCGGGGCGCATCATGGTGACGCGCGCGGGCGCACGCAAGGCGCTTGGCGTGACGGATCAGCCTTTGTGGAGGGTCAGCGCGCGAGCTTGTATTCGTCAAGCCGCGTGAGCACGTCCTTGATCGGATTCTCGGTCCAGGACCGCGTCACGTAGTCCCGGTGGTTCACATTCGGAGGCGTTGACAGGAACGTCACGCCCACATTGCCCTGGCTGCGCCACTTCCTCGCGTCGAGAATGGTCGAATAGGCGATGTTCTTCTCGGCGAGGATGTTCTCGAGCGTGCTGTTCTGGCGGCGCGTCGAGCCGGTGAAGGCACTCACGAAGAACCCGCGATTGGCCTTGGTGATCCAGGGGATGAACTTGTCGAGCTCGCCATAAAGCGCGTCGAGCAGGACCACGCCCTGAATGCGGCTGCCGATGCCGCCCTTGTGGATGGCCCAGGCGGCCGGCACGTAGCCGCCGCTGTAGGCGACCAGCACGACCGGCATCTTGGCGTAGGTCTTCTCCGCGGCCGGATCGTTCTGCAGGCGTGCGAGCTGCTTTGCGGCCTCGTCGAGGAAGCGCGCGAAGGCGCTCGGATTGGCGAACTTGCCCGGGCTCGAATCCGCCGCATCGACGGCGAACTGCGGCGCGACCAGCACCGCGTTGATGCCGGCGGCCGAGATCTGAGCCGGGACCTGCTGACGCTCCCACACGTCGCGCTGAAGCGTCGCGCGGTGGCCGTGGAAGAACACGATCATCACGCCCGGCTTGTTGGCGTTGTAGCCCTTCGGGATGTGCAGCAGGACGCGGTTGTCGCCGTAGGTTTCATTCGCCCAGTAGACCCCGCCGCGCCAGGAGCGGTGACCCTTGCGCTCGCCATCCGATACGTTGAGGAAATTCTGGTCGGTGCCGCGCTCCTTGCCGTTGTAGGGGAACGGCGCGGTCTCGAACGGGACCAGCTTGGTGCGCGCCTGCTTCAGCGGCTCGTCAAACGGGACCACCTGATGCAGTTGCCGGGTCTGCCACACGCCCGCGTCAAGGCTTGCGACGCGCACGTTGGCGCTCACGGCAGGCACCGGCGAGCCGACCACGACGGGGGTACGCGACGCCGCCGTATCGACGGGCCTGCGGACCGGGAGCGGCGCATTCGAGATGCCCCCGGTCATATCGCTGATATTCAGATCCGCGTTGGACAGGCTTGCGACCTGCAAGCTTGCCTGCCGTGTCCGCATTACCGTCGCGTCCCGCTGCAACGCAGCAAGGTCGGCAAAAGCGAGATTGAGCCGGACACCCGCGTCACCCGGGGTGCCGAGGCTTCCTTGCGAGAACAGGCAGGCGAAAAAGGCCATGACAGCGACGGTCGACAATGTCGCCGCCAATGTACGCAGGCCAAACGCCCCCATACCCCGTTCGGTCATGTCCCCTATGACTCCACGAAAGCGATGGATCTTAGCATGAACCCCCGGTGCCGAAACCCCAACAGACGTTCAGGGACCATGATAGAAAGGCGAAAATGCGTCACCGGCCTGCCATCCCCCACATGCCAGAAGGCGGCCGAAGCGGGCCGATTCCGGCTGGAATCCCGACCGATTGGCCCGGAATCCTCAAGAATTACAGTTATTGGGTCTTGGTTGCTGAAGTCTTACCGGTCACAACGCTGACTACGGTTGAAACCCTCCGTTAACCATACGCGGAATGAATGGTTACCGGAAATGTCGGACGGCCCATGACGCTTGAAGCATCGAACGGTACCAGGGTGCCGACGGTCACCACCCTGACAGCCACCGCGATCGTAGTCGCCGATATGGTGGGCGTCGGGGTCTTCACCAGCCTCGGCTTTCAGGTCACGGACATCACGTCGGGCTTCTCGCTCCTGCTGCTGTGGGTCGTGGGCGGGGTCGTCGCCCTGTGCGGCGCGCTTTGCTACTCGGAACTCGCCGCGATGTTTCCGCGCTCGAGCGGCGAGTACAATTTCCTCTCCCGCACCTATCATCCGGCACTTGGCTTCATGGCCGGATGGCTGTCCGCGACCGTCGGCTTCGCGGCTCCGGTGGCGCTGGCCGCCATGGCGTTCGGCCAATACGCCCAATCGGTCATACCCGGCGTGCCGCCACTCGTGCTCGGCCTGGTGGTGGTGTGGAGCGTGACGCTCATCCACGTCCGCGGCATTCGTGATGGCGGCGCGCTGCAAGTCGCCTCGACCGTCCTCAAGCTCGTGCTGATTGTCGGGTTCATCATCGCGGGATTTGCCTTCGGCACGCGCCAGCCGATCTCGTTTGCACCCTCGAGCGTCGACTGGTCGCACATCATCAGCGCGCCATTCGCGATCAGCCTCGTGTTCGTGATGTATTCCTATGCCGGCTGGAACGCCGCGACCTACATCATCGGCGAGATCCGCGATCCACAGCGCAGCCTTCCCCTCGCCTTGCTGACCGGCACGCTGCTCGTGATCGTGCTCTACGTCGCGCTCAATGCGGTATTCCTCTACACCACGCCGATCTCGGCGCTTGCCGGCCATATCGACGTGGCGATGATCTCCGGAACATTCATCTTCGGCGAGCGCGGCGGACAGGTGGTTGGCGCGCTCATCAGCCTCGGCCTTGTCTCCTCGATCAGCGCGATGATCTGGATCGGACCACGCGTCTCCATGACCATGGGCGAGGACTTCCCGGCGCTGCGCCTCTTCGCGCGCCGCTCGGCCAACGGCGCGCCGCGCACGGCGATCCTCTTTCATGCCTCGGTGGCGACCGCCCTCCTGTTCACCCAGAGCTTCGAGGCCGTGCTCGATTTCATCCAGTTCGGCTTGCTGTGCTGCTCGTTCCTGACCGTGCTCGGCGTCATCGTGCTCCGCATCACGCGGCCGGACATGCCGCGCCCCTATCGCGCCTGGGGATATCCGCTCACGCCGCTGATCTTCCTCGCCGTCATGGCTTTCATCCTCTATTACCTTGCGATCAGCCGCCCGGTGCAATCGATTGCAGGCTTCGCCATCATGCTGTCGGGCCTTTTGGTCTATGCATTGGCGGCCAGCCACGCGGCGAGTGTCTCAACCCAGAAGGCAGTGATCCGGAAATGAACGCGCTGAAGATTGTTGTTGCCATTCTCGCGAGCCTTGTGGCGTTTACGGCGGCGCCTGCGCGGAGCGCGGACGCCACGGCCGACGACACCGCGAAATTCCTCGCCGGACTGCCGGTTTCGGACGGCTCGCCGCTCGCGCCGCTCACCAAGGCACCGGGCTGGCAAGCGCACGCCAAGGCATTCGATGCCGCATTCGCTGCGTTCGAGAAGCGGCAATCCTCGCACATTCAAGCCTGGGCGAAGGAGCACCTGAAGTCGCCCAAGCCGACGCTGTTCTACATGTTCAGCGGGCCGGATTTTCTCTATGCCGACGCGTTCTTTCCGCAGGCTACGACCTACCTGCTGAGCGGCCTCGAACCGGTCGGCGCGATTCCCGACGTCATGAAGGCACCGCCTGGCGCGATCCCCGGCGAGCTCGGACGCTTGCGCGTGTCGATGCGCACGCTTCTGTCGATCAGCTTCTTCATCACCAAGCAGATGCGCAGCGATCTGCGCAGCGGTCGATTTCTAGGCACGCTGCCGGTCGTCTATGTATTCCTCGCGCGCACCGGGCACACGATCAAGGACGTGAGCCTCGTCCATCTCGATCCGAACGGCGAGCTCAACACCGACGATGCGGCCGCACGCGCGAAGAGCCTGGCCCAGGGCGTGAAGATCACATTCAGCAAGGGTGGCCGCGACCAGACGCTCTATTATTTCAGCACCAATCTCGCCAATGACGGCGTGAAGAAGAGCGGGTTCCTCGAATTCGCCGGCAAGCTCGGCGAAGGCGACGCCTTCTTGAAGAGCGCGTCCTATCTTTTGCACAGTGGTGGCTTCGCGAGCGTGAAGGATTTCCTCCTCGATCGCGCCTCGACGATCGTGCAGGACGATACCGGAATTCCGCTCAT
>JAXDNZ010000451.1:0-6407 GCA_034669185.1 Hyphomicrobiales bacterium | reverse complement strand
CGAAGATGAAATCCAGCTCGGCAACGACCTGCTGCGGCGTCTTCATGCGCGGCTGGCGCCCGTAAAGGCCGGGAATGTCGCAGAACTCGCACAGATACGGGCAGCCCGACGAGAACTGCACGGTGCCAAGCAGATAACGGCCGAACGGCACCTTGTCGTAGGCCGGAATCGGAAAGTCGGTGAGCGGCAGGCGTGCCTTGGTGGTGGCGACGACCTGCTCGGCCGGGCGGGCGGCGCTCTCGTCGATCGCGCGAATGATCGCGTCGGTGGCGTCGCCCATTTCGCCGACGTGGAGGTAGTCGAAATCCGGATACATCTCGGGAGACGCCGAGACCGACGGACCGCCCAGCACCGCGACCTTGCCGGCGGCGTGCGCGCGGCGCTGGATGTCGCGGATCTGCTCGGCCTGGATGTGCATGCCGGTGACCAGCACCACGTCCGCCCAGGCGAGGTCGGCATCGGTCGCACGCGCGATGTTCTCGTCGATGAAGCGGACCGGCCAGCGCTCCGGCATGTAGGCGGCGATCAGCAACAGTCCCTGTGGCGGCATGAACGCCTTCACGCCGTACATCAGCTTATAGGCATGCTGGAACGTGCCGAACGACGGCGTGTATCCGGGAAAAACGCACAGAATCTTGCGCTCGTTCCGGACTGGCAGCTGACAACGCATGCGTTACTCCACGCCGGGATACGGTATCTTGTATAAGGCCGCGGCTGCGTACAATAGCTTTGACAGGCACGTGACGCCGCACGGACCAAGGATCGGCCGAATGATGCGCGCGCGATTGCACATTTGTATGGCGGGCGCCGCCATATTGATGGCGACCGGCGTGACGGCGCCCGCGTCGGCGCAGGTCCCGCTGGCAAGCCCCGCCGAGAAGCCGGCCGAGCTCACCCGCGAGGCGTTCGCGTCTCCCTATGGCCGCGCCATGGTGGCGGAGTTCAATGCGGTGCTGCGCGCGAGCGCCGACTCGGCATGTCTGCAATCGAAAAAGCTGACAACCGCGCAGCTTGCCCAGCGCGGCGAGGCGTCGATCACCAAGTGGGGCGTCAAGGCCATGGAGGTGCTTGCCTCCTTCATCAACATCTCGATCTACGAGACGAAACTTGCGCTCAGCGCGGGCGTCGGCGCGGCCGCCGAACTCAAGCGGCTGGAGGCGAGCCCGGAGGTCAAGCGCTACCTCGCGATCGAGCGGCCGCGGCGGCTCGCATTCGTGCTCGATTATGTGTTCGAGCAGTTCAGCCGCTACCTGCTGATCAACCGGATCAAGTTCGGACAGGTTTCGCCGCTCGCGACCGGGAACGAAACCCTGCTGCGCGCCAACCCGACCGAGAAGACCGAGGCGGAACTGGAGCAGTTTCTCAAGGCCACCACGTCGCCGCAGGTGAGGCGCTATCTCGAGCTCAAGGAGCAGGCCGCGGCCGCGCTTGCGGCCTCGCTCAACACCGATCAGACACGCAACACCTTCAGTCCCACGGCGCTGTTTCGCGGCGCCGAGCAGGATCTCGCCGCGCTCTGCGTCGGCAGCGGCAATAATCCGAGGTAAAACAAAGTCTTCTGGCAGTGCACCAAACCATTGCCATGGGCCGTTTCATCGCTATATTCCGCGCACATCCGTTTCCCCCATGTCCGCTGCGGGCCATCCGGCCCGCGCCGCTATTTGAGCTTTTCCGTTCGATGAACCTCCGCAACGTCGCCATCATCGCCCACGTCGACCACGGCAAGACCACGCTGGTCGACCGATTGCTGCAACAGTCGGGCTCGTTCCGCGAACATCAGCGCGTCGCCGAGCGCGCCATGGATTCCAACGATCTGGAACGCGAGCGCGGCATCACCATCCTCGCCAAGGCGACGTCGATCGAGTGGGGCGAAACCCGGATCAACATCGTCGATACCCCCGGCCACGCCGACTTCGGCGGCGAAGTCGAGCGCATTCTCGGCATGGTGGACGGCGCGCTCGTCCTGGTCGACGCCGCCGAAGGACCTCTGCCGCAAACCAAGTTCGTTGTCTCCAAAGCGCTCAAACTGGGCCTTCGGCCCATCGTGGTGATCAACAAGGTCGATCGCCCGGACGCGCGCGCCAATGAGGTCGCCGGCGAAGTGTTCGACCTGTTCGCCGCGCTCGACGCGACGGAAGAGCAGCTCGATTTCCCGCTGCTCTACGGTTCCGCCAAGCAAGGCTGGATGGCCGACAGTCCGGAGGGCCCGAAAGACAAGGGCATGCAGCCGCTGTTCGACCTGGTGCAGCGCCATGTGCCGCCGCCGACCGTCGAGGACGGGCCGTTCCGCATGCTCGGGACGATCCTGGAGGCGAATCCCTATCTCGGCCGCGTCGTCACCGGCCGTATCTTCTCGGGAAGCGTGAAGCCGAACCAGACCGCGAAGGTGCTCGACCGCGACGGCAACATGATCGAGCAGGGCCGCGTCTCGAAAGTGCTGGCGTTCCGCGGGCTCGACCGGCAGGCGCTCGACGAGGCCTTCGCAGGCGACATCGTGTCGATCGCGGGCTTCCCCGAAGCGACGGTCGCGCACACGATCTGCGCACCCGACGTGGACGTGCCGCTGCCCGCGCAGCCGATCGATCCGCCGACGCTCGCGATGACGTTCCGCGTGAACGATTCGCCGCTCGCCGGCACCGAAGGCTCCAAGGTGACCAGCCGGATGATCCGCGACCGCCTGTTGCGCGAGGCGGAAGGCAATGTGGCGTTGCGCGTCTCCCCCTCCGGGGAAAACGACGCGATGGAAGTCGCGGGCCGCGGCGAATTGCAGCTCGGCATCCTGATCGAGACGATGCGGCGCGAAGGGTTCGAGCTGTCGGTATCGCGGCCGAAGGTCCTGCTCCGGCGCAACGAAGCGGGCGAGCTCGAGGAGCCGATCGAGGAGGTCGTGATCGACGTCGACGAGGAGCATTCCGGCGTCGTCGTGCAGAAGATGTCGGAGCGCAAAGCCGAGCTGGTTGAGATGCGGCCCTCGGGCGGCCATCGCACGCGGCTCGTGTTCTTCGCGCCGACGCGCGGCCTGATCGGCTATCAGGGCGAGCTGCTGACCGATACCCGCGGAACAGCGATCATGAATCGCCTGTTCCACGATTACGCGCCCTACAAGGGCGAGATCGAGGGCCGCCGCCAAGGCGTCCTGATCTCGAACGAGCAGGGCGAGGCGGTCGCCTACGCGATGTTCAAGCTGGAGGACCGCGGCCCGATGATGATCGAGCCCGGCTGGAAGGTCTATCGCGGCATGATCGTCGGCGAGCACACGCGCGACAACGATCTCGAGATCAACATCCTCAAGGGCAAGCAGCTCACCAATATCCGCACCACGTCGAAGGACGAGGCGGTGCGCCTCACGCCGCCGATCCGCATGACGCTGGAGAAGGCGCTCGCCTACATCCAGGACGACGAGCTGGTCGAGATCACGCCGAAATCGATCCGCCTGCGCAAGCGGCTGCTCGATCCGAACGAGCGCAAGCGCGCCGAGCGCGCCAAGGAAGCCGAAGGGGTGTGACGCTCCCGGAGCGTCCGGACACGCCGGCCGACCCGCCGGCAAATCACCCCTGACACCCCGCTGCGGCCGCTTTTCCCGCAAAGTCAAGCGGCCAGACGGTCGCAAGGACCGCAGTGGTGCAGCGGCGCCACGGTCGCGAAATCGTTAACCGTCCGTTAACGAAGCCCTTGAACCCGACCCCGTGGCTTTGCTTCAATTCACTCATGAGCAGCACGGTCACCATCGAGATTCGCCGGGCCAAGGCAGCCGACGCCCAGGCGGTCGCCGCGACTCACGATGCGGCTTGGCGCAACTCGTATCAGGGGATCATTCCCGGCCCGGAGCTCGAGAAGCTGATCAACCGGCGCGGCCCGGTCTGGTGGGAAAACGCGATCGCAAAAGGAAGCCGCGTCGCGCTCTTCTCGTTCGGCGACCGCATCGCAGGCTACGCCAATTACGGCCGCAACCGCGCGCGCAGCCTGTTCTACGACGGCGAGATCTACGAGCTTTATCTCTGTCCGGAATTCCAGGGTCTCGGCTTCGGGCGCCGGCTGTTCACGGCGGCACGGCGCGACCTCGCCCAAAGCGGACTGAAGAGCCTGGTCGTGTGGGCGCTCAACGACAACGAGCCGGCGGTGGAGTTCTACCGCGCGCTCGGCGGCCGCGCGGTCGCACGCTCCTCCGAGCGATTCGGCAGCAAGAGCCTCGACAAGGTCGCGTTCGGCTGGCAGGCGTGAATCGCCGTCATCCCGGCCGAGCGCGGACGAAGTCCGCACGCGAGAGCCGAGATCCATAACCACAACTCCATCGATTGATCGAAAGACTTGGAGCTATGGATCCCGGATAGCCGCTTCGCGGCTTCCGGGATGACAGCGCAGCGTCACACCGCGGGTTTCGGCAGGCCCGCGATCGCGCAGGCCGCGCGCAGCGTATTCACCAGCAGGAACGCGATCGTCATCGGCCCCACGCCCCCCGGCACCGGCGTGATCGCGCCCGCGGCTTGCAATGCTTCGGCGTAAGCCACATCGCCGACGATCCGGCTCTTGCCGTCGCCTCCCGCGACGCGGTTGATGCCGACATCGATCACGGTCGCGCCAGGCCTGATCCAGCCGCCGCGCACCATCTCGGGCCGCCCGGCCGCCGCGAAAACGAGCGCGGCGCGGCGGGTGACCGCAGGGAGATCGCGCGTCTTGGAATGCGCCACCGTCACGGTGGCATTCTCGGCCAGCAGAAGCTGGATCAGCGGCTTGCCGACGATGTTGGAGCGCCCGATCACGACCGCCTCCATGCCGCCGAGCGAGTCATGCACGGTCTTGGCAAGATGGATGCAGCCCAGCGGCGTGCACGGCACCAGCGCCGGCAGTCCGGTCGCCAGCCTGCCGGCGTTGACCGGATGAAAGCCGTCGACGTCCTTCATCGGGTCGATCGCGGCGAGCACCGTCTGGCTGTCGATCTGGGAGGGAAGCGGAAGCTGCACCAAAATGCCGTGCACCGCCGGATCGGCATTGAGTCTCGCAACCAGGGCCAGCAGATCGGCCTCGCTCACCGTTTCCGGCAGCCGATGATCGAACGACCGCATCCCGGCTTCGAGGGTCTGCTTGCCCTTGTTGCGCACATAGACGGCACTCGCGGGATTCTCGCCGACCAGCACGACCGCAAGGCCGGGCACGACACCGTGCTCGCGCGACAGCCGCGTCACTTCGCCGGCGACACGCGCGCACAGCGCTCCGGCGATCGCCTTGCCGTCGATGACGCGCGCGGGCATTCCAATCAGAACACGTTCGGCAGGATGTACAGCGCGATCACGTAACGGATGAAGATGATGATGAGGATCAAGATGACCGGCGAGATGTCGATCCCGCCCATGTTGGGCAGCGCATTGCGGATCGGCCGCAGCACCGGTTCGGTGATGCGGTAGAGAAACTCCCCGATGCTCGCGACCACCGGATTGCGCGTGTTGACCACGTTGAAGACGACGAGCCACGACAGGATCGCGGCCGCGATCAGGATCCAGATGTAGAGGTTGAGAGCAAGATCGATGACGAGGAACAGCGCGCGCATTGGATCACCGTTTGAGCCGGGCGAAGATGTAGCCGCAGAGCCGTTCCGGAACAAGGCAGCGGCGTTCCGCTCGCCTTGACACCCCAGACCCCCGGCCGTAAAGACGCCCCCACACTGGAGAGCCGCGCAACCGCGCTTTTTCGCATTTTGCGCGTCCTTTAGGGGCCATAGCTCAGCTGGGAGAGCGCCTCGTTCGCAATGAGGAGGTCGGCGGTTCGATCCCGCCTGGCTCCACCAGTCTCCGCCGCTTCGCGGCTACGACTGGCAAGCTGCACCCGCAATGACCGACCCACAACCAGACTCGGTTCTGCGTCACCGGCCGTTCGTGCTGTTCTGGTTCGCGCGCGTCGCGGTGACGGTCGGCTACCAGATGCTCATCGTCGCGGTCGGCTGGCAGCTTTACGCGCTGACCGACGACCCGTTCGACCTCGGCCTGATCGGCCTGATCCAGTTCATCCCCGCGATGCTGCTGTTTCTCGTGGTCGGGCAGGTGACCGACCGCTACGACCGGCGTCTCGTGCTCATCGGCTGCCAGGCGATCGAGGCGGTCGCGGCCGCGACGCTGCTGATCGCGCTCCTGACCGGCGCGATGACACGCGAGGTGATCCTCGGCGTGTCGTTCATTCTCGGCGTCGCGCGCGCCTTCGAGGTGACCGTGATGCAGATCATGGTGCCGAGCCTGGTGCCGCTGCCGCTGGTGCCGCGCGCGGTCGCGGCGTCCGCGAGCGCGAACCAGGCGGCGACCATCACGGGCCCGGCGCTCGGCGGTTTTCTCTACGCGGCGGGTCCTGCCATCGTCTACGGCACTTGCGTCGCGCTGTTCGCCGGCGCCGCGCTGCTGACGATGCTGATCCGCATCGAG
>JAXDNZ010000450.1:0-5763 GCA_034669185.1 Hyphomicrobiales bacterium | reverse complement strand
AGGCGCTCTCGCCGCGCGCAAGGCTGTCGTAGCCGCGCGCGAAGTCGCCTTCGGGGCGCTCGATCTTGATCACGCGCGCACCGGCATCCGCCAGGCGACACGTGCAGGTCGGCGCCGCGACCGCCTGCTCGAGCGAAACGACGAGGAGGCCTGAGAGGGGAAGGGACATTGGCGCCGCCGCTTGCTTTACCTCTCCCCGCGTGCGGGGAGAGGTCGCCCGCCGCAGGCGGACCCGTAGCCCGGGTTGAGCGAAGCGAATCCCGGGGAGTGCCGAGCGATGAGAGTTTTGTCCCGGCTTTCGCTGCGCTCGAGCAGGGCTACGAGAGCGTACCGCATACGTTGCGCCATCCTAATACGACCTCGGCAGCTCCAGCACGTGCTCGGCGAGATACGAGAGGATCAGGTTGGTCGAGATCGGTGCCACCGAATAGAGCCGCGTCTCGCGGAACTTGCGTTCGATGTCGAATTCCTCCGCGAAGCCGAAACCGCCATGCGTCTGCACGCACATGTCGGCGGCCGCCCAGGAGGCATCCGCCGCGAGCAGCTTCGCCATATTGGCTTCGGCGCCGCAGTCGCGCCCGGCTTCGTAGAGCGAAGCTGCCTCCCAAACCATGAGCTCCGCGGCGCGCATCTGCGAATAGGCGCGCGCGATCGGAAACTGGATGCCCTGGTTCTTGCCGATGGGGCGTCCGAACACGGCGCGCTCCTTGGCGTAGGCGGTGGCCTTCTCGATGAACCACCTGGCATCGCCGATGCATTCGGCGCCGATGAGGATGCGCTCGGCGTTCATGCCGGAGAGGATATAGCGGAAGCCTAGGCCTTCCTCGCCCACGAGATTGTCCGCCGGCACACGCAGATCGTCGAAGAACACTTCGGTGGTCGCGTGGTTCATCATGGTGCGGATCGGGTTGATCTTGATGCCCTGACCGCCGACGAGACGCATGTCGACCAGGAACACCGACAGCCCATCGGTGCGGCGCTTGACCTGCTCGCGCGGCGTCGTGCGCGCGAGCAGCAGCATCAGGTCCGAGTGCTCGGCGCGCGAGGTCCAGATTTTTTGTCCATTGATGACGTAGCTCGCATTGCCATCGCGCACCGCCGTGGTGCGCAGGGACAGCGTGTCGGTGCCCGAGGTCGGCTCGGTCACGCCGAACGCTTGCAGGCGCAACTCGCCGCTGGCGATCTTCGGCAGGTAGCGCTGCTTCTGCTCGGCATTGCCGTGCCGCAGCACCGTGCCCATCGTGTACATCTGGGCGTGGCAGGCCGCGCCGTTGCAGCCGCTGGCGTGGATTTCTTCCATGATGGCGGCGGCCGCCGTCATGGGGAGCCCGCTGCCGCCGTAGTCTTCCGGGATCAGCGCGGCGAGGAAGCCGGCTTCGGTCAGCGCCGTGACGAACGCGGTCGGGTACGCGCGCTCGCGATCGAGCTTGCGCCAGTACTCGCCGGGGAAGCCCGCGCACAGGGCGCGCACCGCGCTCCTGATACTGGTGATCTCTTCACTGTCGCGCGCGCCCGTCATTTAATTCACGATCTCGGCGCGCCCATTGTTGAGCACGATCACGTCACGCTCGACGAGGCGCGCGCGGAAGCTGACGACCGGTCCATCGCGCCACATCTCGGTGCGGATGGTCTCGCCCGGAAACACCGGGGAGGAGAATCGTCCGGCGATCGACTTGAAGCGGCCCGGGTCGTAGCCGCACATCGTCTTCAGGATCGCGTGTCCGGCGACGCCGAAGGTCGCCAGCCCGTGCAGGATCGGCCGCGGATATCCGGCGGCCTTTGCGATCGCCGGATCGGCATGCAACGGATTCAAGTCGGCGTTCCAACGATAGAGCAAAGCCATCTCCGGGCGCGTCGGCAGATCGCAGGTCCTGTCCGCCGCGCGCTCCGGCAGGGCATGCGACGCGGGCGTCGGCCGCTTGGGGCCGCCGAAACCGCCGTCACCGCGGCAGAAGCTGGTCTGCGTAATCGTCGCGAGGACTTCGCCACTCGACTTGTCGCGCACCTTGCGTTCGGAGAATACGAGCGCGCCCTTGCCCGGCCCCTTGTCGACCACATCCAGTACGCGGGTCTGCCCGACCAGCGTGCCTTTCGGCGCGAACGGCTTGTGCAGCTCAAGCTTATGCTCGCCGTGCACGCCCTTGACCCAGTCGATGCCGGTGTCGAGGTCGCGCGCCCAGAAGCCCGGATGTGCGACGACGCACGGAAATGTCGGCAGGACTTTCAAGCCCTTCTCATAGACGAAAGGCAATTCGTCTTCGCTCATCGGGTCCTGGCCGAGACCGAGGCTCAGCGCATAGAAGATCGCGTCGCCTTCCGTGTAGGCCTGCTCGGAGTCCGGAATCTTCAGCGCCAGCAGCTTGTCATAGACGATCGCCATCACACCGGATCCCAGGGAAAGACGTTCTGCGAGCGTTCGAGCGGCACGAACGAGGTCGACAGCGCGGCCTTGAACTGCTTGTCGATCGTGTCCGGCGTCCAACCGTCGGAGCGGTGCAGGATGCGGATCGGGCGCGGCTGGCTGAACAGGATCAGCTCGTTCTTGCGCACGCCGATGATCTGACCGCTGATGCCCTCGGCCTTGTCGGAGGCGAGATAGACCGCCATCGGGGCGATCTTTTCCGCCGTCATCTGCCGCGTGCGCGCTGCGCGTGCCTGTCCTTCCGGCGTGTCGGTGGGGACCGAATCCGTCATGCGCGTCCAGGCGAAGGGTGAGATGCAATTCGAGCGCACATTATGGCGCGCCATGTCGAGCGCGATGCCGCGCGAAAGGCCGTGGATGCCAAGCTTCGCCGCCATGTAATTCGCCTGGCCGAAATTGCCGATCAGGCCCGAGGTCGAGGTCATATGCACGAACGCGCCGCTGTTCTGGTCGCGAAAATGATTGGCGACCGCGCGGCTCATGTTGAACGAGCCGTTGAGGTGGACGTTGATGACGTCGTGCCAGTCCGACCAGCTCATCTTGTGGAAGATGCGGTCGCGCAGGATGCCGGCATTGTTCACCAGGATATCGACGCGGCCGAACGCATCGATCGCCGCTTTCACGATCGCTTCGGCATTCTGCGGCTCGGTAATCGAGAGCGTGCTGGCGATCGCCTTGCCGCCTTTCGCGCTGATCTCCTTGACGACGTCCTGCGCCGGCCCTTGATCGGAGCCAATGCCGTCGAGCGAGGCGCCGATGTCGACAACAACGACGTTCGCGCCTTCCTCGGCCATCCCAAGCGCGATGGCGCGCCCGACGCCGCGCCCGGCGCCGGTGACGATCGCGACTTTCCCGGCGATAATTCCCGGCATTTCCTCCGCTCCCCTATCGTTCTTCCCGGCAGCCCGCGGCCCACCGGACATGCATTATGTCCACACCTCGGCGGCCAACTCCACGATCATCGCCAGCTTCGCCCATTGTTCATCCTCGGTGAGGGTGTTGCCCTCCTCGGTCGAGGCGAAGCCGCACTGGCCGGAGATGCAGAGCTGGTCGAGCGGCGCATATTTCGTCGCCGCGTCGATGCGGCGCTTGAGATCGTCCTTGTTTTCGAGCCTGCCCCTTTTGGTGGTGACGAGGCCGAGCACCACCTGCTTGCCCTTCGGCAGCAGGCGCAACGGCTCGAAACCGCCGGAGCGCTCGTCGTCATACTCCATGAAATAGCCGTGCACGTTGATGGTGTTGAAGAGGATTTCCTGCACGGCGTCGTAGCTGCCGGCGCCCATGTGGGTCGACTTGTAGTTGCCGCGGCACAGATGCATCGTGATCGTCATGTCGGCGGGAATGTCCGACATTGCGATATTGATGAGCTCGGCGTAGGCCACGCCGAGCTTTTCGGGATCGTCGCCGCGGTCCTTCATCTGCCGGCGGTAGTTCGGGTCGCACAGCATCGCGATGAACACCTCGTCGAGCTGGAGATAGCGGCAGCCTGCATCCGCGAAGGCGCGCACGGCCTTGCGATAGGCCCGCCCGACGTCGTGGAAGAACGCGTCAAGGTCGGGATAGATCGCCTTGTCGATCGGCGTCGCGGTCGGCCGGCCGTAGATCGCCGAGGGCGCCGGGATCGTGATCTTCGGCGTCTGTTTGGTGTGGGCCGCGACGAAGCGGTAATGTTCGATCATCGGATGGCCGGAGAATCCGACCTTGCCGCTGACCTTCAGGCCTTCGGCGCGGGTCTTCACGCCGGCGAAGCTGACGCCGCTCTCCATGACGTGGCGCTCCACGCCGTCGAGACCCCAGAGGAAATCCAGATGCCACCATGAGCGGCGGAATTCCCCGTCCGTGATCGAACGCAGGCCGACCTCTTCCTGCTTGCGGATAACGCGCTCGATCTCGCGGTCCTCGACCGCCGCCAGTTCGGCAGCCGAGATTTCGCTCTTCGCGCGTTTGGCGCGCGCCTCACGCAGCGCGTTGGGCCGCAGCAGGCTGCCGACCTGATCGGCCCGAAATGGCGGCCGGGTACGCTGCACGAAAAGTCCTGATGCTATTCAGCCGCCGCGAGCACTGCCTGCGCTTGCTCAAGAACGAAGTCGTACTTCACCTCGTAGAACGGGACGTCGACCATGTCGCCGTTCGGCGCCTTGCCGGGCGGCTTCTTCACGAACTCGACGACCAGCGGCGCCTTCACGCCGTAGACGACATCGTTGTCGATGTACTCGTCGCCCTTCTGGAACAGGTGCGTCACCACGCTGTGAAAGCCGGGCGCCGAGATGGCGAAATGGATGTGCGCCGGGCGCATGTGGCTCATGTTGGTGCGGCTGAAGAACGCGCCGATCGGACCGTCCATCGGAATGGTGTAGCTGATCGGCGCGACGGTGCGGATCGAATAGGAACCGTCGGGCTGGGAATAATAGATGCCGCGCATCCACGGCTCCACGGTGCGGCGCTGTTCCTCGTAGAGGCCCTCGCCGTCGGTCTGCCACAGGTCGAGCATCGCACCCCCGATCGGCCGGCCGTCGAGCCCGCGCACCGTGCCGGTGACGAAGCACGGAATCCCGGGCGCGCCCTTGGCCATGTCGGCGCCGTGCCCGACTTCGGGCGCGTCCGCGATGTGGAACGGGCCTTCGACCGTGCTCGGCGTGGCGCCTTCGACGCGGCGGTTGTTGATGTCGTCGACCAGCATGCTCACCCCCATCACGTCGGAGGCGAGGATGAATTCCTGGCGCTTGTCGTCGCACTTGTGGCCGATCGCGGTGAGGAACTGGATCGCCTTGAACCACTCGGCGCCGGTCGGCTTCACGTCGGACACGAAGCCGTGCAGGTGCTTGATGGCGGATTGCATGACCTCGCGCAGGCGCGGGTCGGGAATGTCCTCCCAGCGCTTCAGCACGGATTTGGTGAAGTCGGCTCCGGTTTCCAAGGCCATGGGGCTCTCCCGTCGTTAGGGCGCGCGGATCGGGCGCGTTTGGCTGGATAGTGGTTTTGCGGGCGCTTCAGGTCAACACCCTTCAGCCCCACACCTCTTTCGAAATCTCCCGGATCATCTTCATCTTGTTCCACTGCGCCTCCTCGGTCAGCACATTGCCTTCCTCGGTCGAGGCAAAGCCGCACTGCGGCGAGAGGCAGAGCTGCTCGAGGGCGACGAATTTTGACGCCTCGTCGATGCGCTTCTTGATGTCGTCCTTGCTCTCAAGCGTGCCGGATTTCGAGGTGACCAGCCCGAGCACGATCTGCTTGTTGCCTTTCGGCACGAAGCGCAGCGGTTCGAAACCACCGGCCCGCTCCGTATCATATTCCAGGAAATAACCGTCGTAGTTCACCTTGCCGAACAGCGTCTCGGCCAC
>JAXDNZ010000449.1:0-4266 GCA_034669185.1 Hyphomicrobiales bacterium | reverse complement strand
CCTGAGCGATCTGCCGCAGTTCGACGTCAAGGCCTTTCGCGAGGGACACCTGTCGCCGGTGATCTTTGGAAGCGCGCTGAAGGATTTCGGCGTCGCGGAGCTGCTCGATTGCCTCGCCAAATGGGCGCCGGACGCGCTGCCGCGGAAAACGACCAGCCGCGTGGTCACGCCGGACGAAGCTTATGTCGCCGGCTTCGTCTTCAAGGTCCAGGCCAACATGGACCCGAACCACCGCGACCGCATCGCGTTCGTGCGGCTGTGTTCGGGGAAATTCCGCCGCGGCATGAAGCTCTTCAACGCGCGCGAGCGCAAGTCGATGAACGTCGCCGCACCGATCTTCTTCTTCGCGCAGCAGCGCGCGACCATCGACGAGGCCTTTCCCGGAGACATCATCGGCATTCCCAACCACGGCACGCTGCATGTCGGCGACACGCTCACCGAAGGCGAGGTGCTGCGCTTCGTCGGGATCCCGAATTTTGCTCCCGAGGTGCTTCGCCGGCCGGTGCTGGAAGACGCGATGCGCGCCAAGCAGATGAACAAGGCGCTGAACGATCTCGCCGAAGAAGGCGTCGTGCAGATCTTCCGGCCGCGCGACGGCGGATGGCCGGTGCTCGGCGCGGTCGGTACGCTTCAGTTCGACGTGCTGGCCTCGCGGCTTGCGGCCGAATACGGCGTTTCGATCCGGCTGGAGAGCGCGCCCTACGAGACGGCGCGCTGGATCGTGAGCGAGAAGCCCGAGATGCTGCAACGTTTCTGCGATTCACATCGCTCCGCGATCGCCGATGATGGGGCGTCCGACCCGGTCTTTCTTGCGCGCAACGCGTGGGTGCTGTCGAACGCCGCCGAGGAATGGTCGGACCTGAAATTTCTTGCTGTCAAGGAGCGCCACTAGGCGCTCATTTGTTGCCGATGACGGACGGTGTAAGGAGGTTTACACCAGATACTGCTCGGTGATCAGCACGCCGAGCCGGTTGTTGTCGGCGATGAAGGCGTCGATGAACTCATGCAGGCCGCGCTGGAAGATCTCGTCCATGCGACTGTTCTGCAGCCGCGTGCGGATCGAGCGTGCGTGGCGCTGCGACTGGCCCTGACGCCCATAGACCCGAGCGATGTTGTCGAGGTGTTCGACGAGGTGCACGTAGCAGCTCGCGAGCGAGCGCGGCATCTGCTCGTTGAGCATGAGCAGGTCCGCGACGAGCCATGGCTTGAGGCTCTCGCGATAGACCCAATGATACGCCGTGAGCGCGGAGACCGAGCGCAGGATCGCGGCCCACTGGAAATAGTCGAGCGGGCCGCCGACATGCTGCTGCGGCGGCAGCAGCAGGTGATATTTCACATCGAGGATGCGCGCGGTGTTGTCAGCGCGCTCCATGAACACGCCGAGGCGGGAGAACCAATAGGCATCGTTGCGCAACATCGTCCGATACGCCGAACCGTCGAAGCGCAGCGACGACTCCTGCACCCAGCGCAGGAACTGCGCGAGCTGCTCGCGCGAGGCCGGTCCGGCGCCGACTTTCTGCAATTCGAGCCACGTCCCGTTGATCGCCTCCCACATCTCCGTGGTGAGCGCGGTGCGCACCGCGCGTGCGTTGGTGCGCGCGACCTCCAGGCACGAGCGGATCGACGACGGATTGTCGGGCGAGAAGGCGAGATAATCGGTGACGGTCGTCTCGTTCGCTTCCTCGTGGGTGGAGAAAAACCCGGCCGCGCAGCCCGCGGTCGAGACCGCGGTCTCCCATTCGTTGGTCGTGGCCCCGTGCGCGGTCGGCACCGCGGCAAGGCGCTGCGTCGCCTCGAGGATGCGCGCGAGGTATTCGGCGCGCTCCACGTAGCGCGCGAGCCAGTAGATATTGTCGGCGGTGCGCGAGAGCATCTAGGCGTCCAGCACCCAGGTGTCCTTGGTGCCGCCCCCCTGGCTCGAATTGACCACCAGCGAGCCGGCCTTCAGCGCGACCCGCGTGAGGCCGCCCGGCACGATGCGGATGCGATCGCGTCCGGTGAGCACGAAGGGGCGCAGGTCGACGTGGCGCGGGGCGAGGCCTTCCTCGACCAGCGTCGGAACGGTCGAGAGCGCCAGCGTCGGCTGTGCGATGAAGCCGCGCGGATCGCGCTTCAATTTCTCGCGGAAAGCCGCGAGCGTCGCTTTGTCCGCCTTCGGACCGATCAGCATGCCGTAGCCGCCCGAGCCGTGCACCTCCTTCACGACGAGATCCCCCAGATTGTCCAGCACATAGGAGAGATGTTCGGCTTCGCGGCAGCGCCAGGTCGGCACGTTCTTCAGGATCGGCTCCTCGCCGAGATAGAAGCGCACGATCTCCGGCATGTAGCTGTAGACCGCCTTGTCGTCGGCGACGCCGGTGCCGACGGCGTTGGCGAGCGTCACGTTGCCGGCGATATAGGCCGACATAATGCCGGGCACGCCGAGTGCCGAGTCCGGCCGGAACGCGAGCGGATCGAGGAAGTCGTCATCGATGCGGCGGTAGATCACATCGACGCGTTTCAGGCCCTGCGTGGTCCGCATGTAGACGATCTCGCCCTTCACCAGGAGGTCGCGTCCTTCGACCAGCTCGATGCCGAGCTTGTCGGCGAGGAACGAGTGTTCGTAGTAGGCCGAGTTGTAGATGCCCGGGGTGAGCAGCACGACGGTCGGCTCGGCGGCCGCCGTATTCGGCGCGACCGATTTGAGCGTCGCGAGCAGTTCGTCCGGATAGTTCTCGACCGGCGCCACGCGATGGCGCGCGAACAGGTCGGGGAACAGGCGCAGCATGATCTCGCGGTTCTCCAGCATGTAGGAGACGCCCGAGGGTGTGCGCGCATTGTCCTCCAGCACATAGAACGTGTCGGCATCGACGCGCACGATATCAATACCGGCGATGAACACGTAGATGTCGTGCGGTACCCGCTGGCCGTTCATCTCCGGGCGGAAGACCGGATTCTGGAAAACGAGATCCTCCGGCACGATGCCGGCACGCAGCACCTCACGCTTGGAATAGATGTCCTTGATGTAGAGGTTGATCGCCTTGACGCGTTGCTCGAGGCCGCGTTTCACGGTTTCCCATTCGTGTCCTGAGAGCACGCGCGGGATCACGTCGAAGGGGATCAGGCGCTCGGTCGATTCCGACTCGCCGTAGACCGCGAAGGTGATGCCGATACGGCGGAACAGAAGCTCGGCCTCGCGGCTGCGCTGCTGCAGGATGTCGGGGGGGACCTCCCCCAGCCATCCGGCCAGTTCCTGATAGGCCGCCCGGGTCACCCCATCCGTGCCGTTCATCTCGTCGAACGTGACCGTCATCGACGTCCCCGGGCCCAAGCCCTTCCAGACACAAGCTTAGTTGCAAGCCCCGCGCCATGGAAAGCCGTCCTTCCGACGGGCGCGAGCGTATCCGGCTGCCCAGCGTTTGGGCGAGGTGGCTAAACCTCAGGCGAGGAGATGTGGGGCTCATCCGACCGAACGGATGGCTTTGGAACTATCCGCGCCGGGAGATGTTGGCATTTACGGCCTCGCCTGTTCGGCGAGCTCCGGATGCGGGAGGGCGATCCATGGACAATGCGAAGCCGGTTGCGGTGGTGGTGGAAGACGAAGCCGCCGTGCGCGATATCGCGGTGACGCTTTTCGAAGAGAGCGAGATGCGGGTGGTCCCGTGCGATAGCGCCGAGAAGGCGTTCGCGACGCTGTGCCAGCATGGCGAGGAGACGGCCGTGTTGTTCGCCGACGTGCGCCTCGCCGGCCTGATGGACGGCATCGATCTCGCGCACCGCGTCAAGCGCATGTGGCCGCATGTGCGGATCATCCTGACGTCGGGCTACGCCAAGCCGGCCGCCGACCTGCCGGGTGACGTCGTCTACATGCCGAAGCCCTGGCTCGCGCTCGACGTGCTGATGCAGGCCGAACGCGCCGCGGTCGCGATGCACGCGCGGTAACCCGCAAGCCCTCATTCGGTTGTCAAACAGCCAACGCTGCGCCGCCCGCTTGTCGGGGCGCGCGGGCCGCGACTTCTTCTCTTTCGCCACTCGCGCAAAGCGAGGGGGTGGAGCGCCGCTCGGCGCTACACAATGCCCCTTGCGGGGCGGCGTGCTGGCGAGCACGCCCGCGCCTTGCGGCGCTCCACTGCGGCTCTTTTCGGATACCGGGCCACGCTTTCTCAGATGAGGATCGCTCCTCACGGTCAGCCAGCTCCTGGCAGGCGGGCCTTAGTACCCGCCGGGTGGAGCCCCGGGTCGCCCGAGGGCGGCATGCCTGCCGCACGCGGGAGCCGCCGTCAGCGA
>JAXDNZ010000448.1:0-3145 GCA_034669185.1 Hyphomicrobiales bacterium | reverse complement strand
CTATCCCGCCAAGCGCAACGAGAAGTACGGAATCGGCGACCGGCCGATCACGCCGGAGGAGATCAACGGCAACTACAATAATTTCTACGAGTTTGGCGGATCGAAGAACATTGCCAAGGCGGCGCAGGCGCTGGCGATCCGTCCCTGGACGGTGAAGATCGACGGGATGGTGGAGAAGTCGTTCGACATCGCGATCGACGATCTGATCCGCAAGATGCCGCTGGAGGAGCGCCTCTACCGCCATCGTTGTGTCGAGGCGTGGTCGATGACGATCCCGTGGACCGGTTTTCCGCTCGCGAAACTTGTCGAGCTCGCAAAGCCGCTCGGCGCGGCGAAGTACGTTCAGATGCAGACGTTCCAGGACAAGGAGGCGCCGGGCTTCCGGCAGAGCTGGTACCCGTGGCCCTACACCGAAGGGCTGACGATGGAGGAGGCGAACAACGAGCTCGCGTTTCTCGTCACCGGCACGTACGGCAAGCCGGCGTTGAAGCAGATGGGCGCGCCGCTGCGCCTGGCCGTGCCGTGGAAGTACGGTTTCAAGTCGGTGAAGTCGATCGTGCGTTTCAGCTTCACGGATCAGCGGCCGAAGACGTTCTGGGAAGGCTTGCAGGCGGCCGAATACGGCTTCTGGGCGAACGTCAATCCGCAGGTGCCTCATCCGCGCTGGAGCCAAGCGACCGAGGAAGACATCACCACCAAGCAGCGCCGGCCAACCGTTCTGTTCAACGGTTACGGCGAATACGTGGCCGGACTGTACCAGGGGCTGGAGAACGAACGACTCTGGGTGTGAGGCTTCCGCCCGTCACCCGGTACTGCTCTGGGCGTTTCGGCACAAAAGAAAATCGCCGGGCTCTTTCGAGCCCGGCGTAGTCTTTGCCGGCTTGCGCCGACAATCACCTTCCAGAGGGGAACAGCTGGCTGCATCGCGATCGCTACCTGGGAGGAACAGCGACCGTGTTGCCTACAGCGCAAATGGATTATGGGCTGCGCGGCGATGCGCAACAACGCAGCAGGACACATGCCAGCCATGCGGGTGTCGCTGGTCTTTGCCGCGCCGTGAAAAAATCTGCCGCAGCCGGACAAAATCGTGGGATCAGAATTCCCACTGCTGCGCCTTCGCAACCAGAAAGTCGCGGAAGACCTGGATGCGCGCGACCGACTTGAGCTCCTCCGGATAGACGAAGTAGGCATCGAACGCGAAGCCATCGACGTCGCCGAACAGCTGCACCAGTCCGCCGTGGTCGTCGACGAGATAGTCGGGAAGCATCGCGACGCCGAAGCCGCGCTGGCAGCCGCGCAGCACGCCGAGCACGTTGTTGATGACCAGCCAGGGCGCGCGCGGGCCCTTGCCGTTACGTCCGGCCGAAACGAGCCAGTTCGAGCTCTGCAGGTGGGTCGGCACCGTCCCGCCGAGCACCAGGATGCGGTGCTCGTCGAGCTGCTCGTGCGTCTGCGGCGTGCCGAAGCGCTTGAGATATTCCGGCGACGCGTAGGCATGGAAATGCATGCTGAACAGCTTGCGCTGAATGAGGTCGGGCTGCGTCGGCGGCCGCAGGCGGATCGCCACGTCGGCTTCGCGCATCGCGAGGTCGAGCTCCTGCTCGGTGGTGATCAGCGTGATGCGGATGTCGGGATAGAGATCGAGAAATTCGCCGAGCCGCGGAGTAAGCCAGTTGACGCCGAGGCCGACGGTGGTCTGGATCTTCAATTCACCGTGCGGCTTGTCGCGGCTGTCGGTCAGCTTGGTGCGCGCCGCTTCGAGCTTCATGAACACGTCATGCGCGGTGCGATAGAGAAGCTCGCCCTGCTCGGTGAGGATCAGCCCGCGCGCGTGGCGGTGAAAGAGCGGCGCGCTCAGCTCCTGCTCGAGCGCGCTCACCTGCCGTGACACCGCCGACTGCGATAGCCCGAGCTGTTCGCCGGCATGCGTGAAGCTGCCCGCTTCCGCCGCGGCGTGAAACACCTTCAGCTTGTCCCAGTCCATTCCACGCGCCCCTGTTCCCCTGGAGACGGGGTTCTTCATTCGGCCGCCGCGCGGCGTTCTTCATGATGATGCGCGGCAAGGAAGCGCTCCGCCTCGAGCGCCGCCATGCAGCCCATGGCGGCGGCGGTGACGGCCTGCCGGTAGATGTCGTCCGCCACGTCGCCCGCCGCGAACAGACCGGGCACCGAGGTTGCGGTCGAATGCGGCTCGGTCTTGACGTAGCCCGAGAGTTTCATCTCGACTTGGCCCGCAACCAGTTCGGTCGACGGCGAATGACCGATCGCGACGAACACGCCGTCGGTGGCCTTCTCGGTGATGGCACCGGTCTTGACGTTCTTGAGTGCGACGCCCTTCACTTTGGGCGGATTATCGTCGCCGATCACGTCATGCAGCATGGTGTCCCACACGACAGAGATCTTCGGATTCTTGAACAAGCGGTCCTGCAGGATCTTTTCCGCACGGAACGAGTCCCGCCGATGCACCACGGTGACGTGCGCGGCGAAGTTGGTCAGGAACAGCGCCTCCTCGACCGCGGTGTTGCCGCCGCCGATCACGACCACGTTCTTGCCGCGATAGAAGAAGCCGTCACAGGTGGCGCAGGCCGAGACCCCGTAGCCGCGGAATTTCTGCTCGGAGGGAAGATCGAGCCAGCGCGCCTGCGCGCCGGTCGCGAGCACCAGCGTCTCGGTGATGTAGACGTCGCCGCTGTCGCATTCGAGCCGGAACGGCCGTTGCGAGAGATCGACCTTGGTCACGTGATCGCCGACGATGCGCGTGCCGACATGCGCGGCCTGCTTCTCCATCTGCTCCATCAGCCACGGGCCCTGAATCACCTCGGCAAAACCCGGATAGTTCTCGACGTCCGTTGTCGTGATGAGCTGACCGCCGGCCTGGGCGCCGCGGATCAGGATTGGCTCCAGCATCGCGCGCGCCGCATAGATCGCGGCGGTCCACCCGGCAGGACCCGAGCCGATGATGATCAGCTTGGCTTGGGTGACCTTCGACATGCCGAAAGCTCCTGGAAAGTGCGGCGTGACCCGTAATGCCCGCTGGAGCGGCCGAGCGCCCGGCCGAGTCGTGCTGCCGTGCGAAATGTAAGGTTTCCGGGCAGCCATGCAAGATACGCAACCCAGCCGACGCAACTGACGGTTATTTCGCGGC
>JAXDNZ010000447.1:0-3293 GCA_034669185.1 Hyphomicrobiales bacterium | reverse complement strand
CGACGGGAAGCAAACTGCCGACGAGGGCGACGAACGGAACGGCGAGAGCCAGCAGAATGCCGCCGAACGCGGCATCGCCGCGCCACTTCCTTGACCGTCCCGCTGCCGTCATAGTTCTTGCCAAATGTCGCCCTGATTCGGGGCCGGTTCCTCCGTCAGTATCCTGTCTCTCGTATGCAACACGTTAAGCGGTCTTTTCCCCGCTGGAGCATCAGAATGCGCGCGATCCGACGCCTTCTCCTCCTCGCTGTGCTCGCCGTGCTGGCGGCCGTGCCCGCGCATGCGCAGGACGGCCCGCAGCGCTACTCGTCGAACGAGATTCTCGATGCCGGCCACAAATTCTTCGGCGGCGTGTCGCGCGGACTGGCGAGCGTGGTCGAGCGCGCGTTCTCGACGTGGGGCCAGCCGAACGGCTACGTGCTCGGACAGGAAGGCGGCGGCGCGCTGATCGGCGGGCTGCGCTACGGCGAGGGCACGCTCTACACCAAGAACGCCGGCGACCTGCGCGTCTACTGGCAGGGTCCGACGATCGGCTGGGATGTCGGCGGCGAAGGCGCCCGCACCATGATGCTGATCTACAATCTTCCCGCCACGCCCGCGATCTACCAGCGCTTCGCCGGCGTCGACGGCTCGGCGTATCTGGTCGGCGGCGTCGGCATGACGGCGCTGACCTCGAGCGGCATCGTGGTGGTGCCGATCCGCTCCGGCGTCGGCCTGCGCCTCGGCGCCAATGTCGGCTACCTCAAGTTCACGCCGCAGGCGACGTGGAATCCGTTCTGAGCATGATCCCGAAAAGTGGGTACCGGTTTTCGGATTAAGATCATGCGCCGGTAGAGTCTTGTCGTCGCGACGGCTGCGCGGCGGTTTACGTTAACCGGCGCGCGCGCTGGAGTTGCCGCCACCCGCGTGGCACTGTGCATGTCTCCCCGCGCGGACGGGTCGGAGGCGTTGTTTCATGGTCGAACCGATCATGTTTTTCGGGCTCGGCTTCCTGGCGGCGGCCCTGCTCGGGCTGATCATCGTGCCCTTCGTCCATGGCCGCGCAGTGCGCCTCACGGTGCGCCGGCTCGAAGCCGCGACACCGCTCTCGATGACCGAGATCCAGGCCGACAAGGATCAGCTGCGCGCGGAGTTCGCGATGTCGACGCGGCGGCTCGAAATGAGCGTCGATCAGCTCAAGACCAAGACCACGAGCCAGCTCGCCGAGCTCGGCAAGAAGAGCGACGTCATCACCCGCCTCAAGGTTGAGATCGGCGAGAAGGCGGCGAGCATCTTCGCGCTCGAATCGCGCGAGAAGGGGCTGAAGGACCAGCTCCGTGCCACCGAGGACGAGCTTGAATCCAAGACCGATGCGCTGCGCGAGCGCGAGCGCACGCTCGCCGACAAGGAAGCCGAGCTTGCGCGCTTCACGACGCAACTCGCCGAACAAACCTCGACCAGCGACAGCCAGCGCGTCGAGATCGTCGCGCTCAAGACGCAGGTCGACAACCTGAAGGACCAGGTCGCCGGCCTCAACCGGGACGTCAAGGAGACCGAGGAGCGCCACAACCGCGAGAAGGAAGCCGCCGCCAAGGCGACGCAGGAGCTCGCCGAAGAGCGCGGCACCGTCAGCAAGCTCGGCCTGCGCGTCAGCGATCTCGAGCGGCAGCTCGCGACGCAGACCACCGAAGCCGAGATCATGAGCCGCCGCGTGGCCGACCTCGAGCTGCGGCTTGCCGAGCAGGCCCGCGTGCTCGGCGACCGCGAGCGCGAGCGCGACCAGTTGCGCACCGATCTGGATGCGTCGCGCCGCATCGAGTCCGACCTGCGCCAGGAGCTCGCCACCATCGAGCGCCGCCACGACACCGCGACCGAAGCGTTGCGCGGCGAGAAGGTGCTGGCTGAAAGCCAGCTCGAACGCACGCGCGAGGATCGCGCCAAGCTGCAGAACGAGCTGACCTCGATGAAGCGCGAAGCCGAGGCGACCTGGGCTTCGGAGCGGGTCGAGAACGCGTTGCTGCGCGAGCGCATCAACGACGTCGCGGCGGAAGTCGCGCGGCTGACGTCCGTGCTCGAAGGGCCGGGCTCCACGATCGACACGATTCTCGCCACCACGCCCGAGCCGGCGGTCGCCGCCGTGAACGGCGCGCCGAAACCGGCGGCGAACGGCGAGGGCGCCGCGAACCAGAATGGCGAGAGCAACAAAGGGAGCCTCGCCGACCGCATCCGCGCGTTGCAGGCGCGCTCGTCGCGGCTCTCGTCGGCGACGTGATGTGTCCGGCCGCACGCGCCTCCGGCTCGTCGTCCTGACGTTTCTGGCGATCGGCGCCGCCGCGCCGGCGCACGCCGAAGATCCCGAAATCGCAAAACGCCGCGCCGCCGAGCAAAAGACATTCACCGACGCGCAGATCTTCGAGGGATTCTTCAAGATCGCGTTCGGCGCCGAGATGCGGATCGCCGGACGCACCGACCGCATCCGCAAATACGACCGGCCGGTGCGCGTGTTCGCGGAGAGCCGTGCCCAGCCCGACCGCCGCGCCGAGGTCGCCGAAGTCGTCGCCGACATCAAGCGTCGGGTTGCCCATCTCGACATCGCAATGACGCAGGACCGCAAGACCGCCGACGTCGTGGTGCGGCTGGTGCGCGACCGCGATCTTGGCGCAGCGCTCCGCGCCGCCTACGGCCGCGACCGCGCGCGCGCGATCCAGCGCTCCCTCGCGCCGCAATGTCTCTCGGGATTCAGCAAGGACGCGCGCTTCCGCATCGTGCGTTCGGACGTTTTTCTCGTCGCCGACGCGGGCGACTTCATCTTCCGCGACTGCGCCTATGAGGAGATCTTGCAGTCGCTCGGACCGATCAATGACGATCCTTCGGTGCCCTGGACCATGTTCAACGACAACGTCCAGATGGGATTCTTCGGCGTCTACGATCAGTATCTGCTCAACATTCTCTATCACCCGCGCGTGCGCCCCGGCATGACGGCCGAGCAGGTGCGCGCGCTGCTGCCCGAGATCATGCCCGAGGTGCGGGCCTGGGTCGCGACGGTGAACGGGCTGACGCCGTAGCGGACTCGTCGCCGGGGTTGAGCGAAGCGAAACCCGGGGGCGGTCTCGCGGAGAGAATCCCCGGCTTTCGCTGCGCTCAAGCCGGGCTACGACGTGGGCGTGGGTCGCGAGGGTGAACGGGCTGACGCCCTAAGCGATGTTGGCGCGGCTGATCCAACCTCCGCTCATTCCCGCGAAAGCGGGAATCCAGTTCTTTGCAAAGGACTGGGTCCCCG
Organism: Hyphomicrobiales bacterium; assembly: GCA_034669185.1. Lineage (GTDB taxonomy): Bacteria > Pseudomonadota > Alphaproteobacteria > Rhizobiales > Xanthobacteraceae > PALSA-894. Next base: position 34 of record JAXDNZ010000447.1, on the reverse strand, counting down.
CTTTCGCGGGGACGAGCGAGGCGGAGTTCGCCGC
>JAXDNZ010000446.1:0-3198 GCA_034669185.1 Hyphomicrobiales bacterium | reverse complement strand
GTGGACCGACCGCTTCATGACGTCATCCGGCATCGACGAGACTGCCGAGGAGAAGAGGCTGCGCCGCGCGGCCTGCCTGCTGGCCGACATCGGCTGGCGCGCGCATCCCGACTACCGCGGCGAACAGTCGCTCAACATCATCGCGAATGCAGCATTCGTGGCGGTCGATCATCCGGGGCGCACGTTTCTGGCGCTTGCGGTGTTCTTCCGTCACGTCGGCCTGGGCGACGACGAACTCTCCCCGCACGTGCGCGAGCTTGCATCCGCACGCATGCTCGACCGTGCGCGGGTCCTCGGCGCGACGCTGCGCGTGGCTTATCTCGTCTCTGCGTCGATGCCGGGCGTGCTGCCGCACACCCCGATGGTCGTGCAGCGCGGCCAGCTGAAACTGAAGCTGCAGGGTAAATTCTCCGCGCTCGCCGGCGAGCGGCTTTTCAATCGCTTGCGCCAGCTTGCACGCCTGATCGGGCGCGAGCCGGTGATGGAGGCGGATTAGGCTCGGTCGTCTCGGCGGGCGCCGATCATGTCAGGATGAATCCGCCGATCCCGAGCACCACCAGTCCGGCGCCGACGATCTTCGCGCTCCAGAGCGTGCGCATCAGCGAACTCATTTCCATCCGGTAACCGGCGTGTTCCGCGGATGGCAGGCTGCCGTGCATCACCACCCGGCGAGCGTGATCGCCTTGTTCCTCCATCTGCACCATGATCGCCGCGAAGGCGATCAGGACGCCGAGCGCCGTGAAACCGAGAAATCCGACCAGCGGCAACAACAGGAGCGGCGACAGGCCGAGCGCGATCACCGGCGCGAGCAGCGGGACCAACGGCACGTCATGATGGGCCAAACGCATCCGGCCCTCCCGGGCCAAGCCTTAAGTCTAGCACGATCGCCTGCGCGCAGCGACGCGTGACGGCCGCCGGTCGCGCGCTACGCCCGCGTTCCCTGGAATGGGAAGCTGCCGAACATGCCGGTGTCGGCTTGGCCGTTGATCGTATCGCCGCTGACCGAGCCGTTGAACGACAGCGTCAGCACATTGGGTTGGTGATCGAGACCTTCCACGACGCATTGTCGCCGTTCACGCTGCCTTCGAAGATGTCGGTCGCGTTGCCCTCGGCCTCCTGCGTGCCGGTGAGCGTTGCGCCGCTGCTCTTGAGCGTGAGCTTGCTGCGCCGCTCGCCCATGGGCGTTTCCATCGTCAGGTTCCAGGTGCCATCCACCGCCATGACATCGATCCTTTTTTGCTGTGTCGCCGCGACATTACTCCGAACGTGCGGCGGTTTGAAATATCGTCGCCGCGGTTATTTGTCCCGCTCGACCGCGATCACCCGGTGCTTGTCGACCGCGAGCGCGAGCTTGCCATGCTTGAGCGCAAGCGCCTTTTCGCCGAACATCTCGCGCCGCCAGCCCTTCAGCGCCGCGACATCGGCCGCGTCGTCCGTGGCGATCCGCTCCAGATCGTCGACCGTCGCGATCACCTTGGCGGCGACGCCGTTGCGCTCGGCGGTCATCCGCAGCAGCACCTTGAGCAGCTCAACGGTCGCGGCGCCGTTCATGCCCTGCTTGGCCCGCTCCATCAGCGGCAGCGATTTCGGGTCGCGCGCGAGCCCGCGTTTGACCGCGTCGAGGATCTCGTGCCCCCATTTCGAACGCTCGAAGCCCTTCGGCAGCGAGCGCAACGCCGCGAGCTTCTCCGCCGTGGTCGGCGCCTGCACGGCGATGTCGCCCACCACCTCGTCCTTGAGCACGCGCCCGCGCGGCACGTCGCGTGCCTGCGCCTCGCTCTCGCGCCAGGCCGCGACCTCCATCAACACCGCAAGCTCCTTTGGCTTGCGGGCCCGCGTCTTGAGGCGCTGCCAGGCTGTCTCCGGCTCCATGCGGTAGGTCTCGGGCGAGGTCAGAACCTTCATCTCGTCGCGCACCCAGTCCTCACGCTTGCGCTTCTCGATGTCGGCGGAAAGCGCGAGGTAGACATCGCGCAGATGCGTGACGTCAGACACCGCGTATTTGAGCTGCGCGGCGGTCAGCGGGCGCCGCTTCCAGTCGGTGAAGCGATGCGACTTGTCGAGCGAGTCTCCCGTGATGCGCTGCACGAGCTGATCGTAGGAGATCGAGTCGCCATAGCCGAGAACCATCGCGGCAACCTGCGTGTCGAACACCGGATGCGGGATCAGCTTGGCGCGATGCCACACGATCTCGATGTCCTGCCGCGCCGCATGGAAGACCTTGAGCACCTTCTCGTTCGCCATCAATTTGTAGAAGGGGGCGAGGTCGAGCGTTTCGGCGACCGCATCGATCACCACCGCCTCGTCGGTGCTCGCCATCTGAACGACGCAGAGGATCGGAAAGTACGTCGTTTCGCGCAGGAATTCGGTGTCGACAGTAATGAAATCGTGCTTGGCGAGCCTCGTGCAGGCGGCGGCCAATTCCTTGGTTGTGGTGATGGGCTCCATGACCGGCTTTTATCGGAGTCGCGCCGCGCTGTCGCGGGCGGAGAAGAGACGATCCGGCAGGTCTACCAGGATGCGAGCGCTATCATCCGGCGTACGAGAAAGACGGTGTATATTGTTGTAATACCTACGTATTTTTTATTTGAGGGTTGACTCACCCCCGCACCTTCCCCATCAGGATGAACTCCCACGGGGAGGGCATCGGACCAACCGGCATCTCGATCAGGGTCGGCCCGTCGCGGCGGGCGAAGCCGCGCCGCAGCGCGCCGCGCAATTCCTCCGGTGTGCGCACGCGCTCGGCCGCGGCGCCGAAGCTCTCGGCGAACTTCACGAAGTCTGGATTCGCCAGGTCAGACGCGATCAGCCGGTTGCCGTAAGTCTCCTCCTGGATTCGGCGCACGTTGCCGAACGAGCCGTCCGCGAACACGATGGCGACCAGCGGAATGCGGTGGCGCATGGCGGTCGCCATTTCATTCGCCGTGTACAGGAAACCGCCGTCGCCGTTGATCGAGAGGACCGGCACGTCGCGCCGCGCGTCCTGCGCGCCGAGCGCCGTCGCGAAGCCCCAGCCGAGATTGTCCTGATAGCCGGGCGAGAGGAACGTGCGCGGCCGGTAGACCGGCAGCGCGAGCCGCGCCGCGAAGCCGACCTGCGTCACCTCGTCGACAAAGATGCCGTCCTCGGGCAGCTCGGCGCGGATGGCTTGAAGGATCGCCAGTTGCGGGCCGAGCTTGGCGAGCTTCCTGTCCCATG
>JAXDNZ010000445.1:0-3994 GCA_034669185.1 Hyphomicrobiales bacterium | reverse complement strand
TCCGCCGGCTGGTTGGCGCGGCGCGGGAGAATGGATTGGAGATCGCGCTCGACTTCGCGGTCCAATGCTCGCCAGACCACCCATGGCTCAAGAATCATCCCGACTGGTTCAAATGGCGGCCGGACGGCACGATCAAATATGCGGAGAATCCACCGAAGAAGTACCAGGACATCGTCAACGTCGATTTTTACGGCGCAGACGCGAGCGGGCTATGGGCTGCGCTGCGCGACATCGTGGCGTATTGGGCCAGCGAAGGCGTTCGCATCTTCCGCGTCGACAACCCGCACACCAAGCCGCTCGCGTTTTGGCAATGGATGATCGCCGACGTCCGCGGCCGCTATCCGGACGTCATCTTCCTCGCCGAAGCATTCACGCGCCCCAAGATGATGTACCGGCTCGCAAAGATCGGCTTCTCACAGTCCTATACCTACTTCACGTGGCGCAACACGAAGCAGGAGCTCGCCGACTATCTCGTCGAGCTGACCACGACCGAGGTAAAGGAGTTCTTCCGGCCGCATTTCTTCGTCAACACGCCCGACATCAACCCGTACTTTTTGCAAACCTCAGGCCGCCCGGGCTTTCTCATCCGCGCGGTCCTGGCAGCGACGCTGTCGGGTCTTTGGGGCGTCTATGCGGGCTTCGAGCTGTGCGAATCCGAGCCGCTGCCCGGTCGCGAGGAATATCTGAATTCGGAGAAGTACGAGATTCGTGTGCGCGATCAGAACGCGCCCGGAAACATCATCGCCGAGATCACGACGCTGAACCGCCTGCGCAGAGCGCACCCGGCATTGCAAAGCCATCTTGGCGTCAGGTTCTACAACGCGTTCAACGATCAAATCCTGCTTTACGGCAAGATGGGGCCGTCCGCCGGCGATATGATCCTGGTCGCGGTCAGCCTCGATCCGCATAACGCGCAGGAGGCGACCTATGAGCTACCTCTCTGGGAATGGAAGCTGCCCGATCACGGCTCGCTGATCGTCGAAGACCTGATGCGCGGACACAGCACGGTTCTCGCCGGCAAGCTGCAGCACATCCGTCTCGATCCTGCGGATCTACCATTCGCGATTTGGCGCATCGCGCCGGCGGGAGGTGCGTCGTGAACGCCCCGCAAGCGCGCCTCACCATCGCAACCGTAGACGATCCACTCTGGTACAAGGACGCGATCATCTACCAGTGCCACGTCAAATCGTTCTTTGACGCCAACAACGACGGCGTGGGGGACTTCGCCGGCTTGCTGGCAAAACTCGACTACGTCGCCGAACTCGGCGTCAACGCGATCTGGCTGCTGCCGTTCTATCCCTCGCCGCGTCTCGACGACGGCTACGACATCAGCGATTACCGCGCCGTGCATCCCGAATACGGCACGATGAACGACGTGAGGCGGTTCATCGCCGCGGCGCACGCGCGGGGTATCCGTGTCATCACGGAGCTTGTCATCAATCACACGTCCGACCAGCATCCCTGGTTTCAGCGTGCGCGACGGGCCAAGCCCGGATCCGCAGCGCGGGATTTTTACGTCTGGTCCGATAGCGATCAGAAATATGCCGGGACGCGGATCATCTTTGTCGATACCGAGCGGTCCAACTGGACCTGGGATCCGATCGCGGGCGCGTATTTTTGGCACCGCTTCTACTCGCACCAGCCCGATCTCAACTTCGACAATCCGAAGGTGCTCGAGGCCGTGCTTGCTGTGATGCGCTTCTGGCTCGACCTTGGCGTCGATGGGCTTCGGCTCGACGCGGTGCCCTATCTGGTGGAGCGGGAAGGCACCAACAATGAGAACCTTCCCGAGACGCATGAAGTCCTGAAGCGCATTCGTAGAGAACTCGACGCGTCGTATCCGGGTCGAATGCTCCTTGCCGAAGCGAACCAGTGGCCGGAAGACACCAAGGATTACTTCGGCGCCGGCGATGAATGCCACATGGCGTTCCACTTCCCGCTGATGCCGCGCATGTACATGGCGCTGGCGCGCGAAGATCGCTTCCCGATCACCGACATCATGCGGCAGACCCCACAGATTCCCGACAATTGCCAGTGGGCGATCTTCCTGCGCAATCACGACGAGCTCACGCTCGAGATGGTGACGGATTCGGAGCGCGACTATCTTTGGGAGACGTACGCGGCCGACCGGCGCGCGCGGATCAATCTCGGCATACGCCGCCGCCTCGCGCCGCTACTGGAGCGGGACCGGCGCCGCATCGAGTTGATGAACTGCTTGCTGCTGTCGATGCCGGGCGCGCCGGTCATCTACTACGGTGACGAGATCGGCATGGGAGACAACTTCCATCTCGGCGATCGGGACGGCGTGCGTACCCCGATGCAATGGTCGCCGGATCGCAATGGCGGGTTCTCGCGCGCCGATCCTGCCGGGCTCGTCCTGCCGACGCTGATGGACCCGCTCTACGGATACGAGACCATCAACGTCGAAGCCCAGATGCGCGATCCGCATTCCCTCCTGCACTGGATGCGGCGCATGTTGGCGGTGCGGCGGCGCCACACCGCGTTCGGGCGCGGCACGCTGCGCTTTCTCTATCCGAGAAATCGCAAGGTGCTGGCGTTCCTCCGCGAGCACGATGGCGAGACCATCTTATGCGTGGCGAACGTGTCGCGTGCGCCGCAGGCGGTCGAGGTCGATTTGTCGGAATACGCCGGCCGCGTGCCGGTCGAATTGAACGGCGGTTCGCTGTTCCCGCCGGTCGGTCAACTCACCTATCTGCTGACACTGCCGCCCTACGGATTTTACTGGTTCATCCTCGCCACGCAGAGCGATCCGCCCGCCTGGCACACACCCGCGCCGGAGCCCATGCCTGAATACATCACGCTCGTCACGCGCAACAAGGTCGCCGACGCGATCGAGACGCCGGAGGGTGCCGCCTTCGTCCGCGACGTCGTCCCGTCGTACCTCCAGAAGCGGCGCTGGTTCTCCGCCAAGGAGCAGACGATCAAGTCAACCAAGCTTCGCTATCTGACCCCGCTGCCGGGTGGCGACCGCGAGGTACTGCTCGTTGAAATCGAGACAAAGAGCGACCGGGATATTCATCGGTGGCTGCTTCCGCTTTCGGTGGTGTGGGATGAGGAAATGCCGGTTGCATTGCCAAGTCAGCTCGCGCTCGCCCGCGTCCGGCGCGGTCGGCGCACTGGATTGCTGACCGATGCATTCTCCCTGCCGACTTTCGCACACCAAATGCTCGCTGCGCTTGCGGAAGGCGCGAGTCTTGATGCCGGGGCAGGCAAGATCGTCTTCGAGCCGACAGAGGGGAGCCGCGAGGTCTTGCGCCGTCCCGGCGACGCCGAGGTGCTTTGGCTCTCTGCCGAGCAGTCGAACAGTTCACTCATCGTCGACGACGCTGTGATGCTGAAGATATTCCGCAAGGTGTCGCCAGGCGCGCATCCGGAGGCCGAGATGAGCCGCTATCTGACGGCACACGGCTTTGCCAATGCGCCGGCTTTGCTAGGTGAGGTCGTTCGGATATCCGGCAAGGGCGAGCGAAACTCGCTCGCGGTCGCGCAAGCCTTCGTGCGCAATCAGGGTGACGCATGGGCTTGGACGCTGGATCAGTTCAACCGCGCGCTCGATGACCTCTCGACGCCGGACGACGGCTCGGACGGTCGTGCCGATAAAATTGCGGACTATGTGTCGGTTGCCGCGGCAATCGGCAAGCGCCTCGCCGAAATGCACGGCGTGCTCGCGCAGCCCTCGCAGGATCCGGCGTTTGCGCCGGAGACGGCGACCGAACGCGATGTCGAGCAGTGGACCGACCGCGCGATAGCCCTGCTGGACCGCGCCTTTACCCTGGTGAAGGGACGCAAGGCCCCGGGCGACGAGACACTCGAGGCTCAGGCAAAACGTCTCCTGTCGCAGCATCAGGCGCTGTCGAAGGCGTTGGGGCGGCTCGCGCGGAATGGCATCGGCTCGCCGAAGACCCGCATCCACGGCGACTTCCATCTCGGACAAGTGCTGGTCGCCACGGGTGACGTCTACATCATTGACTTC
>JAXDNZ010000444.1:0-6309 GCA_034669185.1 Hyphomicrobiales bacterium | reverse complement strand
CAAGCGGGGGAGGGATTAGGAGGGAGCGTCCACCCTCTCCCTTCTGGGGAGGGATTAGGAGGGAGCTTCCACCCTCTCCCTTCTGGGGAGGGATAGGAACGCCATGCTCACCTTCCTAGCCCAGCGCCTCTTGCAGCTCGTCCCGACGCTGTTCTTCGTGTCGGTGCTGATCTTCTCGCTGCAGCAGCTCCTGCCCGGCGACCCGGCGCTGATCATGGCGGGCGAGGACCGCGATCCCGAAGTCATCGCGCAGATCCGCAAGCAGTACCGGCTCGATCAGCCGCTCCCTGTGCAATACGTCTACTGGGTCAAGGGCGTGCTCACCGGCGACCTCGGCGAGTCGATGCGGATGAAGTCGAAGGTACGCGACCTGATCGTCGAGAAGCTGCCTGTGACGATGCAGCTCGCCGGCATGGCGATCGTGATCGCGCTCGTGATCGGCGTCGGGGCGGGGATCGTGTCTGCGGTCAAGCGCGACACGATCTGGGACTACGGCGCGAACATCTTCGCCCTCTGGGGCCTCTCGACGCCGAATTTCTGGCTCGGGATCATGATGATCTTTCTCTTCTCGGTGACGCTCGGCTGGCTGCCGGCCTCGGGCTACGTGCGTCCGTCGGAGAACTTCTGGGGCAGCATCGCCTCGACCATCATGCCGGCCTTCGTGCTCGGCAACGCCATCGCGGCGATCCTGATGCGCCACACGCGCAGCGCCATGCTGCAGGCGCTCAACAGCGACTATGTGCGAACCGCGCGCGCCAAAGGCCTGCTCGAGCGCTCCGTCATCCTCAAGCACGCGATGCGCAACGCACTCACCCCCGTCATCACGCTCGGCGCGCTGGAATTTGGCACGCTCCTGTCTGGCGCGGTGCTGACCGAGCAGATCTTTACTATTCCGGGGTTCGGCAAGCTTATCATCGATGCGGTGTTCAACCGCGACTATGCGGTCGTGCAGGGCGTCGTGCTGGTGACGGCGACGACCTACATCGCGCTCAACCTCGTCGCCGACGTGCTCTACATTCTGGTCAATCCGCGGCTGAGGGCCTGATGGCGGACGTCGCGCTTCCCACGATCGCGCTGCGCCGCGACGAGACCGTCGAGAGCCCGGCGCGCCGCGCGTGGCGGCGGCTGATGCGCCGCAAGGGCGCGGTGTTCGGGCTGATCGTCATCGCGCTGTTCATCCTGCTCGCGGTGTTCGCGCCGCTGATCTCGCCCTACGATCCGAATATTCAGAGTTGGACCGCAGTGCGCAAACCGCCATCGGGGCTGCACCTGTTCGGCACCGACGACGTCGGCCGCGACAATTTCTCGCGCGTGATCTACGGTGCGCGCGCATCGCTGCTCGCCGGCGTGATCTCGGTGTCGATTGCGCTCGTCGCCGGTGTGCCGTTCGGGCTCCTCGCGGGCTACGTGGGCGGCTGGATCGACGCGCTCATCTCGCGCATCACCGATGCGATGCTCGCCTGCCCGTTCCTCATCCTGGCGATCGCGCTCGCGGCCTTCCTCGGCCCGAGCCTGACCAACGCCATGATCGCCATCGCCGTCACCACGACGCCGCGCTTCGTGCGGCTGACACGCGGCGAGGTGATGGCGGTGAAGGTCGAGGATTATGTGGAGGCCGCGCGCGCCATCGGCAATCCGCGCTGGCGCATCGCGCTGTTTCACATTCTGCCGAATATCATGCCGGCACTGCTGGTGCAGGCGACGCTGTCGATCGCGACTGCGATCATCGCGGAGGCTGCGCTCTCGTTCCTCGGCCTCGGCCAGCAGCCGCCCGCGCCGTCATGGGGCTCGATGCTCAATTCGGCGCAGCGCTTCCTGACGCAAGCCCCGTGGATGGCCGTATGGCCGGGGCTTGCGATCTTTCTCGCCGTCCTATCGATCAATCTGGTCGGGGACGGGCTGCGCGATGCGCTCGATCCGAAGGAACGCTAGCGCCCGTCTAGAGCCGCTCGGGCGCGTCGTCCTCGTCATGATCGCGGCGATCGAAGCGGCGCTCGCGGGACCCTTCGCGCGGTTCGCCGCGCTCGCGATCGCGCAACCCGCCGCGTGGCTCGCGGTCGCGATCGCGCCAACCGCCGCGCGGCTCGCCGGGCTCCCGATCGCGCAACCCGCCGCGCGGCTCGCCGGGCTCCCGGTCGCGCAACCCGCCGCGTGGCTCGCCGGGCTCGCGGTCGCGCAACCCGCCGCGCTCCCGCCCGCGCCATTCGCCGTCCCGTTCTCCCCTCGGCTCCATCGTGCGCCCCGAGAGATAGAGCCGCGCCTTCTGCTCATCCGAGAGTGAACTGTAATAAGCCTCCATCGCCGGACGCACGGTGCGGATCGCCTCCAGCGTTGCCGTCAGCCGCTTCTCCGCCGCGGCGAGACGGCCCGGAGGCGTGACCGGGGTCTCGGCCGGGCAGGCCGCCTTCATGATCTCGGCCGCCTTGCTGGACGCGTCCTTGAGGGCGTCGAAGGCCGGCTTCTGTTCGGGCGTCGGGCGCGTGGCGCGCTCGATGCGTTCGATCATGCGCTCGGCGAACCGGCCGCCTTGCGGGCCGCAGAACCGCGCCATGCCGTGATGGCGCATCATGCCTTCAGCCGGTCGCATCCGCTCGCGATCGTCATAGGAGCGGCGATTCCGGCGCTCTCCGCGCTCGTCTCCGTAGGTTTCGCCGCGCGGATACTCGCGCTGCCAGCGCCGCGAACCACGATCGTCGCGGTCGCGGTCGCTGTCCCCGGCCTCGGGACGTTGCGGGAATTGCGACGCACCCGGCGGCGTGTCGTTGGGCGCGATCTGCTGCGCGATGGCCGGAATGGCGAGTGCGGCGGTGACCGCGAATACGGCGAGCATCGATTGCTTGATCATGGGATATGTTCCTCAGGCCTGTCGCGACCGTCGTGCGGTATGCGGCGCGTCCTTGGCGGAATGAAGGCGCCATGCATTTCGGGGTCTCGCCAGTTCATTAAATTCGCGTCATATGAAGCGGCGTTCAGACACCTCGCCACCCCGCGTTAACAGGAGATTGCCATGGCGTCCGCTGCCCGCGATGAGCAGGCCTTGCTCGACTGGCTTGCCGGCCAGAAGGGCGCGATGCTCGCGCTGCTCGAGGACATCGTGAACATCGACGGCGGCTCGTACGACAAGGCCGGGGTGGACGCGGTCGGCGTCCGCATCCGCAAGTTCCTCGAAGAGCAAGGGATCGCCTGCGAGACGATCGCGAACGAAGACTTCGGCGACGCATTGCGGGCGACCGTCGGCGGTCCGTCGAACTCGGCCATCATGCTGATGGGTCATCGCGACACGGTATTTCCGAAAGGCGAGCCGACGCGCCGTCCGTTCAAGGTCGAGAACGGCAAGGCCTACGGGCCCGGCGTCGCCGACATGAAGGGCGGGCTGGTGATGAACGCGTTCGTGCTCGCGGCGTTCAACAAGTTCGGCGGCGCGCCGTCGCCGCTGGTCGGCCTGTTCACCTCCGACGAGGAGATCGGCTCGCCGGCGTGCCGTCCCATTATCGAGGCGGAAGCCAAGCGCGCGCGCGCCGTGTTCAACTCCGAGCCGGGGCGCCCGAGCGGCAACGTGGTGAGCGGCCGCAAGGGCGGCGTGTTCATGAAGATGGAGATCACCGGCAAGGCCGCGCATTCGGGCGGAAACTATGCCGAAGGCATCAGCGCCATCGAGGAGCTCGCACGCAAGACCATCGCGCTGCATGCGATCACCGACCTCACCAAAGGTACGACCGTGAACGTCGGCCTCGTCTCGGGCGGGCAGACCGTCAACACCGTCTCGCCATGGGCGAAATGCGAGATCGATCTGCGTTACGTGACGCCGCCGGATCGCGAGGACGCGATGGGCAAGATCGCCCGCATCGTGGAGACCGCCAGCGTACCGGGCACCAGCGCCCGGCTCGAGATCGCCGGCGAGTTCAAGCCGCTGGTCGAGGGGCCTGAGAACAAGCGTCTGCTCGATCACTACGCGGCTTGCGCGATGGACCTCGACATCAAGGTCGCGGGCGAATTCACCGGGGGCTGCGCGGATTCAGGCTTCACCTCGGGCGTCGGCACGCCGACGGTGTGCGCGGTCGGCCCCGTCGGCGGCAAGGCACACACGCCGGACGAATTCCTCGTGGTCGACTCGATGGTGCCGCGCGCGCAGACGTTGGCGTTGGCGGTGGCGCGGCTCTAGCAGCCGCGCTTCGCGTAGGACGTCGGCGAAATGCCGCGATAGCTTTGCGCCGTCGCCTGCGCCTGGCCTTGACCCATCGGGCCTTCGACCACGCAGTAGTAGCCGGCGGTGAAGTTCGGAAACTCGTCGCTGCTCGTGTTGATGACGCGGCCGACGCCGTGTCGGTTGCTCCAGGCGTTTGCCTCGCCGCGGCTGGTCGAACACGCCATGATGGCGTACCAGCAGGCCTGCGCGACGCGAATCCGGGTGCCGTCCTGCGCAGCGCTTCCCGGTGCCGGCGCAAACGGTTCGACGGTCGCGCCGGCCGCCAATGCAGGCGCGGCGATCAGGGCCAACGCGACGAGCAAGTTCCTGAACATGAGCGTTCCTTTGGTTTTTGTTCCTCACCGTCATCGTTGGGTATTTCAGTCGCGGGGTCAATCGACTGAGAGGTGTGGAGCGGCGCATGGGGCCCGCGCGCGATTGGCGCTTGCCCGCCGCCGCGCGCTGCTTATGATCCGCGCGCTTTTCTCCTTCCCCAATAGAGTTCTCCACCCATGACCAGTGTGCTGTTCTCGCCGATCAAGCTCGGCAGTCTCGAACTCGACAATCGCATCGTCATCGCGCCGATGTGCCAGTACTCGGCTGACGACGGCGTGCCGAACCCCTGGCACACGACGCATCTCGGCATGATGGCGAATTCCGGCGCGTCGCTGGTCATCGTCGAAGCGAGCGGAGTCGAACGGATCGGGCGCATCACGCATGGCTGCACCGGCATCTACTCGGACTCGAGCGAAGATGCATTCCGCACGATCATCGCGCATTGCAAGCGCATCGGGACGGCGAGGTTCGGCATCCAGATCGGGCACGCGGGCCGCAAGGCTTCCTCGCAACGTCCCTGGGAAGGCGGCCTTGGCCTGAAAGCCAGCGAGGACCCATGGCCGACGATCGGGCCGTCCGCCATCGCGCCCGGTGCCGCCTGGCCCGCCCCACGCGCGATGGACGAGTCCGACCTGAACCGCGTGCGCGATGCGTTCGTGAATGCCACCAAGCGTTCGTTGCGCGCCGGCTTCGACGAGATCGAGCTGCACATGGCGCACGGATATCTGCTGCACAGCTTCGTCTCGCCGATTTCGAACAAGCGCAACGACGCGTATGGCGGGTCGCTCGAAGGCCGCATGAAGTTTCCGCTCGAAGTGCTGCGCGCCGTCCGCGCAGTGCTGCCGAAGGGTTTCCCGCTCGGCGCGCGCATCTCGGCACACGACTGGACCGAGGGCGGCCTCACCGCCGACGATTCCGTCGTCTGGGTAAAGGCGATGAAGGACGCAGGTCTCGATTTCGTCTGCGTGTCGTCCGGCGGCGTGACGGCGGAAGTGCGCACGCCGGTTGCGCCGGGCTACAATGTCCCGATCGCCGAGCAGATCAGGCGCGAGACCGGCATCGTGACGCGCGTCGTCGGGCTCATCGTGACCGCGACGCAGGCCGAGGCGATCGTGGCGGACGGCAGGGCCGATCAGATTGCGCTGGCACGCGCCGTGCTCGACGATCCGCATTGGGGCTGGCACGCCGCGAAAGAGCTCGGCGCCGAGGTGAAGCGGCCGAACCAGTACCTGCGGGCGGCGCCGAAGCTTTGGCCCGGCGCGTCCTATCGCGACAACGCCGCATAAAAGAACTTTTCCGGGAAACAGCGGGACGAACGCGGCGCGAATGGCGGCGCCGCGACATGGGCCGCCTGCGACATACTGCAAACAGCGTTGACGCTGTGGGGCGCTGGCCCGCAGGATGCGCGCGCATCAGCGGGCGATCACAGTCCGCGCGCGGGAGGCGCACATGAAATCCCCCATCAGAATAATGGCGGCAACCGCGTGCGCGGCGCTGCTCGCTACGATCGCGTTCGCGTCGCCGGCGCGTGCACAGGACACGATCAAGATCGGCTGGGCGATCTCGAAGTCCGGCCCGTTCGCTCCGGGTGCCGCCGTCACCACGCTGCCGAATTATCAGGTGTGGGTGAAGGACGTGAACGATGCCGGCGGTCTCACGGTCGGCGGCAGGAAGTTGAAGATCGAGGTGATCGAATACGACGATAGCTCCTACTCCGAAGAGATGATCTATGGGGTGGATCGGCTCGTGACGTAGTTAAAGGTTGACTTATTACTTATTCCGTGTAT
>JAXDNZ010000443.1:0-4103 GCA_034669185.1 Hyphomicrobiales bacterium | reverse complement strand
CCGCCCAGTAGGCAAAGCCGCCCGCGAGCCCGGCGCCGAAAATGAACGTGGTCTCGTTCATCGGCGCGGCGGACGCATCGAATGACGAAAACGTCTGCCAGCCGATCCAGCCCGAGATCGCGCCGTTCAGCGCATGGAAAATCCAGGAGCGAATCGCGAACGCTTCCGAGATCAGGATGCCCACCGCGCTTGGCAGCCACATCGTGGAGGCGAGGATCACGAACATCACCGGACCGGCAACCAGTGCGGCGAAGAATCCGGCCGTCGCGGTATCGGGATTCTCGCTCAGCATCATGCTGCCGGTCTTCCACGAGCCGAGCACCAGCACGCCCGCGCCGACCGTCACCGCCGCCAGATAGCCGAGCGGCACCAGGATGAAGCGCAGCAGCAGGCGGAGAACGGCGTCCATCGCTCAATCCGTCATCGCCATCGCGCGCAGCGCCATGCGCTCGCGCGCGGAGAGCTTTTCGGTCGCGCTCTTGAGCTGGCCGCAGGCGGCGAGAATGTCGCGCCCGCGCGGCGTGCGCACCGGCGACGAATAGCCGGCGTTGAAGATGTAGTCGGAGAATTTCTCGATCTGCTCCCAGTCGGAGCATTCATACTGCGTGCCGGGCCAGGGATTGAACGGGATCAGGTTGATCTTGGCCGGGATGCCCTTGAGCAGCTTCACGAGCGCCTTGGCGTCGTCGAGCGAGTCGTTCACGCCCTTGAGCATCACGTATTCGAAGGTGATGCGCCGCGCGTTGGAGACGCCCGGATAGTTGCGGCAGGCCTCGAGCAGCGTGGCAATCGGATACTTGCGGTTCAGCGGCACCAGCTCGTCGCGCAGGTCGTCGCGCACCGCGTGCAGCGAGATCGCCAGCATGGTGCCGATCTCGGCGCCGGCGCGCGCGATGTTCGGCACCACGCCCGAGGTCGAGAGCGTGATGCGGCGCTTGGAGATGCCGAGGCCGTCGCCGTCCTGCACGACCAGCAGCGCATCGCGCACCGCCTCGAAATTATACAGCGGCTCGCCCATCCCCATCATGACGATGTTGGTGACGAGCCGCTCGCCGTTTTCATCCCTCCCCCGCAGGGGGAGGGTGGTTCCGAGCGGAGCGGACCTGCGGTCCTCGCCACCCTCCCCCTGCGGGGGAGGGATGACGGCGACCGGCCAGTCGCCGAGCCGGTCGCGCGCGACCATCACCTGCCCGACGATCTCGCCCGGCGTGAGGTTGCGCACCAGGCGCTGCGTGCCGGTATGGCAGAACGAGCAGGTGAGCGTGCAGCCGACCTGGCTCGAGACGCACAGCGTCGCGCGGCCGGTGTCCGGGATATAGACGCACTCGACCTCGTGCGGCCGTTCGCCTTCGTGCTCGCCGGGAAGCCGCAGCAGCCATTTGCGCGTGCCGTCGACCGAGACCTGCTCGGCCACGACCTCGGGCCGCTCCAGCGTGAAGTGCTGCTCCAAGGCCGCGCGCAAATCCTTCGACACGCTGGTCATCGCGGCGAACTGCGTGACGCCGCGCACGTAAATCCAGTTCCAGAGCTGCTGCACGCGCATCTTGCGCTGCTTGGCCGGCACGCCCATCTCGCCCAGCGCATCGGCGAGCGCCGCGCGCGACAAGCCGACCAGCGATGGCTTGGCCGGCGGCACATAGCGCTCGAGCGCGGTCTTCTCGACGAAGCCGCGCGACGGTGTGGTTTTCAGGAGCGTGGTCAATGCCTACACAGGTAAGATCGCCATCGCGCGGGCGGGAGTGCTTTCTTTCTTCCCTCTCCCCCGCTGCGCGGGGCGAGGGGAAAGAAGCTACTTGCACTCCTGCGCCACGCGGTCGAGCGCCTGCGAGAGCCCTTTCAGCGAATACTTGTCGACCGATTTCGTGCCCTTGCCGGACTCGCCGCTCACGATCATCTCGCCCGTCTTGCGCATCGTCTCGACCATGCGCGCCTCTTCGGCCGCATTCTTGATCCAGGCGCCGTCGGCTTGCGTGTACATGGCGTATTTGGCCGAGCCGAGATCGGCGGTCGCCTCCGAGCCCGGCTTGAACGGATAGCCCATCACGATCGAGATCTCGTTGTGCACGTTCTCGGTCGGCCGGGTGGAGACGAATACATAGACCGGATCGCGCGGCCGGTTCGCCGGCTCGGTCTGCGTGGAGGCGGGCTTGGCCAGCGCATAGCAGACCTTGCGCCCGCCGCTCGCCGCCGTGTAGGCGCCCCAGTCGCCGAACTGGCCGAGCAGCGTCGGCTGGCCGCCGCCCGGCGCCGGCGGCGCCTTCGCGGGCTTCTTCTCGGCGGGCTTTTTCTTTTCTTTCGGCTCCGCGGTTTCCTTCGCGGGCGCTTTTTTCTTGGTCGGCGGCGTGTCCTGCGCCGCCGCCGCGCTGAAAAAAGCCAGCAGCGCGGCGAGCGCAAATGGAGCGGCGGACTGGAACGCGCGGATCGTGATCATCGGCCCTCCCGCGTCGCGCGGCTGCAACGCCCCCGAAGTCATAGAAATAACGGGGGAAATCGGCGATGTGAAGGCGTCAGGAGCCCCCGAGCCCGCCTTTTCGTGCGCGCAGGCCGAGGGCGGTGACGCGGCGGCGCTCCCGCCCTATGGTGGCGGCATCCACGCCACGATGTGAAATCCCATGAAAGCGATCCTCTGCACGCGTTTCGGCGGCCCCGACGATCTCGCGTTCGACGACATCCCCGAGCCGGCCGCAGGCGCCGGTGAGGTCGTCGTCGCCGTGAAGGCGGCGGCGCTGAATTTCTTCGACACGCTGCTCATCGCGGGCAAATACCAGGTCAAGCCGCCGTTCCCGTTCTCGCCCGCGTCCGAGTTTGCCGGTGTCGTGCAGAGCGTCGGCAGCGGCGTCACCGGCCTTGGCGCCGGCGACCGCGTGCTCGGCTATGGCGGCCACGGGGCGGCGCGCGAGCGGGTCGCCATCAGTGCGCAGCGCGTGGTGAAGATCCCCGACGCGCTCGACTTCGACCGCGCGGCCGGCATCACGGTGATCTACGGCACCACGCTGCATGCGCTGAAGGATCGCGCCAGGCTCAAATCCGGCGAGACGCTGGCCGTGCTCGGCGCGTCCGGCGGCACCGGGCTTGCGGCCATTGAGTTGGGCAGACTGATGGGCGCGCGCGTGATCGCCTGCGCGTCCTCCGACGAGAAGCTCGCGTTCTGCCGGCAGCACGGCGCCGACGACACCATCAACTACGCGACCGAGGACCTCAAAGACGCACTGCGCCGCGTCACCGGCGGCAAAGGCGCGGACGTGATCTACGATCCGGTCGGCGGACCTTACGCCGAAGCGGCGCTGCGCTCGATCGCGTGGCAGGGCCGCTTCCTGGTGATCGGCTTTGCGGCCGGCGAGATCCCGAAGATCCCGCTCAACCTCGCGCTGCTGAAGGGCTGCGACATCGTCGGGGTGTTCTGGGGATCGTTCATCGAGCGCGATCCGAAAAGCCATCAGGCCAACATGGCGCAGCTCGTGGCCTGGGCCGCCGCGGGCAAGCTCTCGGCTCACGTGCACGCGGTCTATCCGCTGGCGAAGACCGCGGATGCCCTCAAGGCGATCGCGTCGCGCAGCGTGATGGGCAAGGTGATCCTAAGGCCGTAGTTACTGCGCGAGTCGCGGCGGCTGTATTTGTGCCCTCTCCCCTTGGGGGAGGGGGCATCGTCAACAGTTCGACAAACTCAAACGGGTGAGGGGGTTCTGAGCCAAACCCCTCACCCATTCATCTTCGTTGAACCTCCGAGTAGCCCTCTCCCACAAGGGCAGGGCGCAACAACTGGCACCGCGCTGCGGTGGCGACCAGCCCCTACTCGGTCTTGATCCCGGCGAACTTGATCACCTTGGCCCACTTTTCGGTCGCCTCGGCGATGATCGTGCCGAACGCCGCGGGCGAGCCGCCGAGCACGGTGCCGCCCAGCTCGACGATCCGCGCCTGGATCTTGGCATCGGCGAGGCCGGCATTGAGCTCGCGGTTGAGCAGATCGATGATGTCGGGGGGAGTGCCCCGCGGCACGCCGATGCCGGCAAAACCGCTCGCCTCATAACCCGGCACGACGTCCGCCACCGGTGGAACGTGCGGCAGCACGTCCAGCCGGGCCGCGGTCGTCACCGCGAGCGCGC
>JAXDNZ010000442.1:0-3080 GCA_034669185.1 Hyphomicrobiales bacterium | reverse complement strand
AATAACGGATATACTTAAAGCAGAAAGACGTGCTGCACAGCAGCAAAGTAAGTTGCGCTGCAGCAAAACTAGGCGATAATAGGTAGATTAGATCTTGCGGCTGAGTAGGAAGACCGCCTGTTCGCCGAACAGGTTCCAGAACCACCAGGGCGCGTTCAGGCGCAAAGGCTTGCCCCAGGCGTTGAGCGCCACGGCCTTTTCCATCTTGGCGCCGACCTGCCCGCAGAGCTGACGGAAGTCCTTGATGGTGCAGAAGTGGATGTTGGGCGAGTCGTACCAGCTGTCAGGCAGGTTGTCGGTGACCGGCATCCCGCCGTTCAACAAGAGCTGCAGACGGATGCGCCAGTGGCCGAAATTCGGGAACGAGATGATCGCGCGCCGGCCGATACGCAGCATGTTCTCCAGCACCTCGCGCGGGCGGCGCGTCGCCTGCAGCGTCTGCGACAGGATCACGTAGTCGAAGGCGTCGTCGGGATAGTCGACCAGGTCGGTGTCGGCGTCGCCCTGGATCACCGCGAGCCCCTTGGCGACGCATTCGTTCACGCCCTCGCGCGAGATCTCGATGCCGCGCCCGTCGACGCCGCGCTGCTCGAGCAGCCGCAATAGCTCGCCATCGCCACAACCGACGTCGAGCACGCGCGAGCGCGGCTCGACCATCTCGGAGACCAGGATGTGGTCGAAGCGCGCGCCACCCGGCGCGCGGGCGGCCTCCGCCATCGTGAGGTCGCGTTTGGCCCGCAGCAGCATCATGGCTTTGCCGCAGCCAACCCGCGCGCAGCACCCGCCGAATCGAGGAAGCCGCGCACGATCGCGAACAGCTCCGGCTCCTCGAGCAGGAACGCGTCGTGGCCCTTGTCGGTGACGATCTCGGCGAAAGAGACGCGCGCCGAGCCGGCATTGAGCGCATGCACGATCGCGCGCGAATCCGAGGTCGGGAACAGCCAGTCGGAGGTGAACGAGATCACGCAGAACCGCGTCGGCGTGCCGCGGAAAGCGTTCGCCAGCACGCCGTCATAGTCGGCGCCAAGGTCGAAGTAGTCCATCGCGCGCGTGAGATAGAGATAGGAATTGGCGTCGAAGCGCTCGACGAAGGTGATGCCCTGGTGGCGCAGATAGGACTCAACCTCGAAGTCGGCGTCGAACGAGAAGGTCGGATTCGTGCGGTCCTGGAATTTGCGCCCGAACTTGCGGTGCAGCGCCGCGTCCGAGAGATAGGTGATGTGCGCGCCCATGCGCGCGACCGCGAGGCCGCGGCGCGGGTTGGTGCCTTCGATCAGATAGCGGCCCTGCCGCCACTCCGGGTCGGCCATCACGGCCTGGCGGCCGACCTCGTGGAACGCGATGTTCTGCGCCGAATGCCGCGTCGCGGTCGCGATCGGCAGCGCCGAATAGACGCGCTCCGGATAGCTCGCCGCCCATTGCAGCACCTGCATGCCGCCCATCGAACCGCCCGCGACCGAGAGGAGCTGCTCGATGCCGAGATGGTCGAGCAGCATCGCCTGCGCCCGCACCATGTCGCGGATGGTGATGACGGGAAAGTCGAGGCCCCACGGCTTGCCGGTCTCCGGGTTGGTCGAGGCCGGTCCGGTCGTGCCCATGCAGGCGCCCACGACATTGGGGCAGATGACGAAATAGCGCTCGGTGTCGATCGGCTTGCCGGGCCCGATGATCGAATCCCACCAGCCGTCCTTGCCGGTCACCGGATGCACGTTGTTGACGTGCTGGTCGCCGGTCAGCGCGTGGCACACCAGAATGGCGTTGGAGCGCTGCGCGTTGAGCGTGCCGTAGGTCTGATAGGCGATCTGGAACGGAGAGAGCTCGACGCCGGCGTCGAGCCGGAGCGGCTTGTCGCGGCCGAAACGAACCACCGGCGACTGCGGATTGTCCGCCTCGCGCAAATGGGTCTTGGCGTCCGCATTCTGGCCCGCAAAGCCCCGCTTGATGACCTGAGCCTCGACCATTGCCTTCCCGGCCTCCGCGATCGCGGCACATCCTGGCGCCCGGGGCGCCGGAGTCGGCGTTACATAGGTCGATACAGCGAAGAGTCAACGTTTTCTTTGATTTCGCGCATGCCGCGACCTAGAACGGCGCGTCATGGTGAACCCTCCCACGCTCGCCGATCTGCGCCGCGAGATCGACCGCATCGACGAGGCGATGCACCGCCTCCTGATGGAGCGCGGCGAAATCATCAACACGCTGATCGCAACCAAGAAGACCGCCGAGTCGGGCTCGGCGTTCCGCCCGGCGCGCGAGGCCGACATGATGCGCCGCCTGGTCGAGCGGCATCGCGGCATCCTGCCGCTCGATACCGCCGAGAGCATCTGGCGCGTCATCATCGCGACCTTCACGTACGTCCAGGCACCGTTCTCGGTGCACGCCGACCTCTCGGCCGGCGAGCCGGCGATGCGGGATTCGGCACGCTTCCATTTCGGTTTCACGGTGCCGTTCATGACCCACATGGGTGCCGCCGGGGTGGTCGCGGCGGTCGCCAACTCGCGCGGCGATCTCGGCCTCGTGCCGGCGATGGCCGCCAAGGCCGCATGGTGGACCGCGCTCGAGGGCGACGGCGCGCCAAAAATCATCGCGCGGCTGCCGTTCGTGGAGCGTACCGACCATCCGGCCGGCCTGCCGGTGTTCGCGATCGCACGCCCGCACCCGGACGCGCTCATCCCGGACGTCGAGACCTGGAGCATCCGCCTGGCCGGCTGGGGCCCGGCGGCCGCGCAGGCGGTGGCTGCGCTTGCCGAGGTGGTCGCGGTGGGCGACCGCGGCTTCGAGGCCGCCGCATTGCTGGCGTCCGTCCCGCGCGGCAGCCTCGACAAGCTCGAAGCCGCGCTGGTTGCGGCCGGTGCTTCGGTGCGCTCCAAGGCCCTCGTCGGCAGCCACGCGAGGCGCTATACGGTCGCCGCCAATGGCGCCGTGCCTTCTCTGTAGTGGCGCCTCTTTTTCGAACGGAACGGATCGATGAGCGTGCACGAGCGTCCAGAGCCGCGTCCCGGCGTGCTCACCATCAAGGCCTATGTGCCGGGCAAGAGCCACGCCCCCGGCGTCGCGAAGGTGCACAAGCTCTCCTCCAACGA
>JAXDNZ010000441.1:0-6578 GCA_034669185.1 Hyphomicrobiales bacterium | reverse complement strand
CGACCACATGGATTATCATGCGACGGTCGAGGCCTATCTCGCCGCCAAGCTGATCCTGTTCGAGCGCATCGTCGCCGCCGACGGCGCCGCGGTGATCGATGCCGATCACGAGCATGCGGACGCCGTGATCGCGGCCGCGCACGGACGTCGCCTGCATGTGCTGACCGTGGGCCGCAAGGGCGCGGCGATCCGGCTGATCGAGACCAAGATCGATGGCTTCTCGCAGACCCTGCAGGTCGACCATGGGGGCACGCGTCGTCGCGTGCGCCTGCCGCTGGTGGGTGCATTCCAGGTCGAGAACGCGCTCGTCGCGGCCGGCATGGCGATCGCGACCGGCAGCGATCCGGCCGCCGTGTTCGCGGCCCTCGAAGGGCTCGAGGGTGCGAAGGGCCGGCTCGAACTCGTCGGCCAGCGCAACGGCGCCCCCATTTTCGTCGATTACGCGCACAAGCCCGACGCGCTCGCCAAGGCGCTCGATGCGCTGCGGCCCTATGCGAAGCGCAAGCTTATCGTGGTGTTCGGCGCGGGCGGCGACCGCGATCAGGGCAAGCGCCCGCTGATGGGCGAGATCGCCGCCGCGAAGGCGGATCGCGTGATTATCACCGACGACAATCCGCGCAGCGAAAATCCCGCCGCGATCCGGGCGGCCATTCTGGCCGCTGCGCCCGGCGCGACCGAAATCGGCGACCGGGCCGAAGCGATCCGTCAGGCGATCAGCGGGCTTGCGCCGGGCGACGCCTTGGTGATTGCCGGAAAGGGTCACGAAAGCGGCCAGATCGTCGGCGATCGGATATTGCCGTTCAGCGACCACGAGGCCGTCGCCGCCGCGCTCAAGGAGAAGGTCGCGTGAGCGAACCGCTCTGGACGATGGACGCGTTTGTCGCGGCCATGAGCGCCGAGCGCCGGGGCGCGTTGCCGGCGAGCGTGTCGGGATTGTCGATCGACACGCGCACCCTTGCGGCCGGCGAGGCATTCTTCGCGATCAAAGGCGAGCGCGACGGACACGCGTTCGTGCCCGCGGCGTTGCAGGCCGGTGCCGGTCTCGCAGTCGTCGCGCGCGACAAGCTCGCGGAGATGCCGCAGGACGCGCGGCTCTTGGTGGTGCCGGATGTGCTCGAAGGGCTGAACGATCTGGCCCGCGCGGCGCGATCGCGCGTCGGCGCCAAGGTCATTGCCGTCACCGGCTCGGTCGGCAAGACCGGCACCAAGGAGGCGTTACGCCTTGCGCTGGGCAAGCAGGGCGCGACCCATGCGTCGGTCGCCTCCTACAACAATCAGTGGGGCGTGCCGCTGTCGCTTGCGCGCATGCCGCGTGACGTTTTGTACGGCGTGTTCGAGATCGGCATGAACCATGCGGGCGAGATCACACCGCTGACGCGCATGGTGCGCCCGCATGTGGCGATCGTCACCGCGATTGAGCCGGTGCACCTAGAATTCTTTGGTTCGCTCGAGGCAATCGCCGACGCCAAGGCGGAGATCTTTCTCGGGCTGGAGCCCGGCGGCACCGCCGTGCTCAACCGCGACGATGCGCAGTTCGAGCGTTTGAGCGCAGCGGCGCGCGCTGCAGGCGTTGCGCGCATCGTGTCGTTCGGTGAACGTACCGGTGCCGACGCGCGGCTGCTGAAGGTGTCGCTTCAGGCCGAGACGTCGACCGTGGAAGCACACATTCTTGGCCACGACGTTGCCTACAAGCTCGGTGCGCCCGGCCGCCACGTGGTGCAGAACTCGCTTGCCGTGCTCACGGCCGCAACGCTTGCCGGTGCCGACCTCGCGCTCGCGGCCATCGCGCTGGCCGAACTGAAAGCCCCGGTCGGCCGCGGCGAGCGCGTCTCGCTCGAACTGCCCGGCGGCAGCGTGGTGCTGATCGACGAGAGCTACAACGCCAATCCCGCCTCGATGCGCGCCGCGCTCGCCCTGCTCGGTCACGTGCCGATTCAGCGGCTCGGCCGGCGCATCGCGGTGCTCGGCGACATGCTGGAGCTCGGCCCGCAAAGCCCAAAGCTGCACACCGGGCTATCCGAGGCCGTGTTAGAAAGTGGCGTCGACCTCGTCTATTGCGCCGGGCCGCTGATGAAATCGCTGTGGGATGCCCTTCCGTCGGAGCGTCGGGGCGGCTATGCCGACACCGCCGCGGCACTCGAGCCCGAAGTCCTGGCCGCGGTTCGCGCCGGTGACGCCGTGATGGTGAAGGGGTCGCTGGGGTCGCGCATGGGTCCGTTGGTTACGGCACTCAAGCGCCGCTCGTTGCCATCCGGCGAAACGGCGCTCGCGCAAGGTTAGACATGCTCTATTGGCTCGCCGACTTCGCCGACAAGATCTCCGTCCTCAATGTGTTCCGCTATCTCACGGTGCGCACCGGCGGCGCGATGTTCACGGCGGCGTTCTTCGTGTTCCTGTTCGGGCCGTGGATCATCGGTCATCTGCGCATCCGCCAGGGCAAGGGGCAGCCGATTCGCGACGACGGCCCGGCGTCGCATCTCGCGACCAAACGCGGCACGCCCACGATGGGCGGGCTGATGATTCTCTCCGGCGTCACCGTCGCGACCGTGCTGTGGGCCAACCCGGCGAACCCTTATGTCTGGATCGTGCTCGGCGTGACGCTCGCCTTCGGGCTGGTCGGCTTCTACGACGACTATCTGAAGGTGACGCGGCAGACCAATGACGGCGTTGCCGGACGTCTGCGGCTCGTGGTCGAGGCGCTCGTGGCGATCGCCGCCGTTTATGCGTTCACGCGGCTCGGCCGTCCGCCGTTCGCGACATCGCTCACCTTTCCGTTCTTCAAGGATTTCGTGCGCGACCTCGGCCTGTTCTTCGTCGTGTTCGGCGCGTTCATCATCGTCGGCGCCGGCAACGCCGTGAACCTGACCGACGGCCTCGACGGGCTCGCGATCGGGCCGGTGATGATCGCGGCCGGATGCTTCGGCGTGTTCTCCTACGTGGTCGGCAACGCCTTCTATACCGAGTATCTGCAACTTCATTACGTCGCAGGCGTCGGCGAGCTTGCGATTCTGTGCAGCGCAGTGATCGGCGCGGGACTTGGATTTCTCTGGTTCAACGCACCACCGGCGTCCATCTTCATGGGCGATACCGGCTCGCTCGCGCTCGGCGGTCTGCTCGGCACGATCGCGGTCGCCACCAAGCATGAGCTCGTGCTCGCGATCGTCGGCGGCCTGTTCGTGCTCGAAGCCGTATCGGTGATCGTTCAGGTCGTGTCGTTCAAGCTCACCGGCAAGCGCGTGTTCATGATGGCGCCGCTGCACCATCACTTCGAAAAGAAGGGCTGGACCGAACCGCAGATCGTGATCCGGTTCTGGATCATCTCGATCGTGCTGGCGCTCGCGGGCCTCTCCACGCTCAAGCTGCGATGATCCCGCTCACCACCTTCGCTGGCAAGAAGGTCGCGGTGTTCGGACTGCGCGCCTCGGGCCTCGCGAGCGCGCACGCGTTGATGGCGGGCGGCGCGGACGTGATCGGGTTCGACGACGAGCCCGACAAGGTCGCCGAAGCCGCTGCAGCCGGCATCCCGACCGCCGACCTGCGCCACATCGGCTGGAGCGGGATCTCGGCGCTCGTGCTCGCGCCCGGCGTGCCGCTGACGCATCCGGCGCCGCACTGGGTCGTGGGCCTCGCGCGCAATGCGGCGAAAGAGGTGATCGGCGACATCGAGCTTTATTGCCGCGAGCGCCGCCTGACCGCGCCCGATGCACCGTTCATTGCGATCACCGGCACCAATGGGAAGTCGACCACCGCGGCGCTGACCACGCACCTGTTCGCGGTCGCCGGCTACGAGGCCGAACTCGGCGGCAACATCGGCACCGCGATCCTGTCGCTGCAGCCGCCCGCGCCGGGGCGCGTGCATGTGATCGAGTGCTCGTCGTTCCAGATCGATCTCGCGCCGTCGCTCGATCCATCGGTCGGCATCCTGCTCAACGTCAGCGAGGACCATCTCGACCGCCACGGCGCGCTGCGCGATTACGCGGCGATCAAGGAACGGCTCGTCGCTGGCGTGCAGCGCGACGGCACCGCGATCGTCGGCGTCGACGACAACTGGTGCCAGGCGGTCGCCGATCGCATCGAGCGCGCGGGCAAGCGCATCGTACGCGTCTCGGTGCGCCGTCCGCTGCCCGACGGGCTTTACGTGGAAGGCGACCGGGTAATGCGCGCGGCGGGTGCGACCGCGCGTCCCCTCGTGCAGATCGGCGGCATCGGCTCGCTGCGCGGCGCGCACAATGCGCAGAACGCCGCCTGCGCGGCGGCAGCCGCGCTTGCGCTCGGCGTCGCGCCGGACGTGATCCAGAAGGGGCTCGTGTCGTTTCCTGGTCTCGCCCACCGCATGGAGCAGGTCGGGCGCAAGGGCGACGTCCTCTTCGTCAACGACTCCAAGGCGACCAATGCCGATGCCGCCGCGCGCGCGCTCGCGAGCTTCACCGACATTTTCTGGATCGCCGGCGGCAAATCGAAAACGGGCGGCATCACGCCGCTTGCCGGCTATTTCCCGCGCATCGCCAAGGCCTATCTGATCGGTGAGGCCGCAGGCGAATTCGCCGGCACGCTGCAGGGCAAGGTGCCGTTCGTGGTCGCCGGCACGGTCGAGCGCGCCGTCACGCTCGCGGCGCGCGACGCGGAGACCTCCGGGCGCGCCGAGCCGGTGGTGCTCCTGTCGCCGGCCTGCGCGTCGTATGACCAGTTCCGCAATTTCGAGCTGCGCGGCGCCGCATTTCGTGAGGCGGTGATGAAAATCGAAGGCGTCGAACGCGCAAGCGTTAATCCTTCGTAAACCACGTCCGAGTCACCACTACCCGTTGGTATCTTGCGCGTCAGCGCCTGGACGGGGACCGGTCATGATCTCGCGCGTCGAGCGCACGCGGTTTGCGGCATGGTGGTGGACGGTCGACCGGCTGATGCTCGGAGCGATCGCGGTGCTGATGCTGGCGGGAATCGTGCTCTCGCTCGCAGCGTCGCCGCCGGTCGCCACCCGCATCGGGCTCGATCCCTTCTACTTCGCCAACCGCCACGTGATGTTTCTTGCGCCGGCCTTCGTCGTGATGGTGGCGACCTCGTTTCTCTCGCCGCGCTCGATCCGGCGCGTCGCGCTGATCACATTCGCGATCTGCCTCGTGCTCACCGCGATGACGCTGGTGTTCGGCGCCGAGGTGAAGGGCGCGCGGCGCTGGATCGTGCTCGCGGGCGTCACCATCCAGCCGTCGGAATTCCTCAAGCCCGCCTTCGTGATCCTGATCGCGTGGCTGTTCGCCGAGTCGACGAAGAAAGCCGACATGCCGGCGAACACCGTCGCGCTCGCGCTGCTGCTTCTGGTCGTGCCATTGCTGATGCTGCAGCCGGATTTCGGCCAGACCATGCTGATCGCGCTGGTGTGGGGCGCGCTGTTCTTCATGGCCGGCATGCGCTTCATCTGGGTGGTGGGGCTTGGCGGTGCGGCGGTCGCGGGACTTGCCGGCGCCTACTTCTTCGTGCCGCACGTCACCAAGCGCATCCAGCGCTTCCTCGATCCGGCTTCGGGCGACACCTTCCAGGTGACCAACGCGATGGAGTCGTTCGCGCGCGGCGGCTGGTTCGGGCTCGGCCCGGGCGAGGGTACCGTCAAGCGCGTGCTGCCCGACAGCCACGCCGACTTCGTGTTCGCGGTCGCGGCCGAGGAGTTCGGCATCGTGCTCTGCCTTTTGCTGGTCGCATTGTTCGCGTTCGTGGTGATCCGCGCGCTGATGCATGCGTTGCGCGATCATGATCCGTTCACGCGCTTTGCGACCTCGGGGCTCGCGATGCTGTTCGGCACCCAGTCGGCGATCAACATGGCGGTCAACCTGCACCTCATCCCGGCAAAGGGCATGACGCTGCCGTTCATCTCCTACGGCGGTTCGTCGATGATCTCGCTCGCCTACGGCATGGGTATGCTGCTCGCGCTGACGCGCGGGCGGCCGCGCGCCGCGATGCTGCCGCCCGAGGAACGGCTGCCGCCCGAGTGGAAGCCGGCCTGATGGACGAGCCGCTCGTCCTGCTCGCGGCCGGCGGCACGGGTGGCCATCTGTTTCCGGCAGAAGCGCTCGCCGTTGCGCTGAAGCAACGCAGCGTTGCGGTCGAGCTTGCCACCGATCACCGCGCCACGCAGTACGGCGCGGAATTCCCCGCGCGCGCGACGCACATCATCCCGAGCGCGCCGATTCGCGGACGCGATCCGCTTTCGCTCATGAAGACCGCGGGGTTGCTCGGCGCGGGCGTCGCCAAAGCGCTCGTGCTGTTCGGCCGTATCAAGCCCGCCGCCGTGGTCGGTTTCGGCGGTTATCCGACGCTGCCGCCGCTCTATGCGGCAACGCTGCGCCGCATCCCGACCGTGATCCACGACGCCAACGCCGTGATGGGCCGCGCCAACAGGTTGCTTGCAGGCCGCGTGAGCGCGATCGCGACCGGGTTTCCCGGCGTCGTGGACGGCCAGCTGGCCGCCAAAGCGACCGTCACCGGCAATCCGGTGCGTCCCGCCGTGATCGCGGCCGCGCGGGCCTATCCGCCGCTCGATGCCGCGGGGCCGCTGCGGCTCCTCGTGTTCGGCGGCAGCCAGGGCG
>JAXDNZ010000440.1:0-3203 GCA_034669185.1 Hyphomicrobiales bacterium | reverse complement strand
TCGGAATCGCTGCTGCGCGATCTGCGCCGCGGCGAGTTCGATCTCGTCGTCGCGGCCTCCGATCTCACGCAGCCGGTCACCGCGCGGCGCTCATGGGTCGAGGAGAATGCCTGGGCCGCCGCCTCCGCGGCGGTATTCGAGATCGACGGTCCGGTGCCCCTCGCGGTCCTCGGCGAGAGCAATCTGTCGCGGCGGCTGAGTGTTGCTGCGCTGGAGCAGGCGGGGCAGCCTTATGAGATCGTCTATGCGGGCGGAAGCTTCGCCGGCCTGGTGGGCGCCGCGGCCGCCGGCGTCGGCATCGCGTGCTGGGCCAAGCGCGCATTGCGCGCGACCGCTCTGGAGGTGTTCGACAGCGCGCCGCCGCGGCTGCCGCGCGTCGCGGACGTTCGCGGCGGCGTCTATGTGCGTGACGGCATCGACGGCTTGCCCCTCGACGCGCTCGCCGACATGATCGCGGAGGCGGTCGGTGAGGCATCCGGCGCGGCGAAGGGCGGGACTGACGAGACACCGCCGGCGCTACGCAGCGCGGGCGGCCGTTGGCGATAGACGATTCAGCCTCGCACCTTACCCCTGCGCGAAGCCGGAGCGCTGTGCCCAGCCGGTCATGCGCGCCTCCAGCGCAGCCATCAGCGCGTACATGACGATGCCTTCGACTGCGAGGACGATCAGCCCGGCGAAGATCAGCGGCACCTGGAACTGCGCCTGCGCCTGCAGCATCAGGTTGCCGATGCCGTCATTCGACGCGACGCTTTCCGAGATCACCGAACCGACGAAGGCGAGCGTGATCGCGATCTTCAGCGAGCCGAAGAAATAGGGAAGCGCGCGCGGGATTCCCACTTTGCGCATGATGTCGAGCTTCGAGGCGCCGAGCGCTTTCAGCACGTCCTCGAGTTCCGGCTCGATCGTCGCGAGGCCGGTCGCGACGTTCACGACGATCGGGAAGAACGAGATCAGGAACGCGGTCAGCACCGCCGGAATGAATCCGATGCCGAACCACAGCACCAGGATCGGCACCACGGCGACCTTCGGGATCGCGTTGAAGCCGATCATTAGCGGATAGACGCCGGCGTAGATGGCACGCGACCATCCGACCGCGAGGCCAAGCAGCAGCCCGAAGCCAACCGCCATGCCGAAACCGATCAGCGTGGTCGAGAGCGTGAAGAGCGAGTTTTTCGCGAGCGCCCACCAGAAATCGACGAAGGCCTGCGCGACCAGCGAGGGCGGCGGCAGGAAGAACGGCGGGATCTTGAGGACGCGTACCGCGACTTCCCAGACCAGGAACAGCGCGATCGTGGCGATCCACGGGGCCGCGCGTACGCCGAGCGAGGTTTTCATTGCCGCGCCCTCACGATGTGCTCGCGCAGCTCATGCACGATCGCGCCGAACGCGGGAGCAAACGTCACCTCGAGGTCGCGCGGGCGCGGGATGTCGACCACGCGCTCCGCGATCACCCGGCCGGGCCGCGCCGACATCACGAAAACGCGGTCGGCGAGGAACACGGCTTCGCGCAAATCGTGGGTCACGAGCACGACGGTGATCTTGCGCGCCGCGTGCAGGTCGCGGATCACGCACCACAGTTCTTCGCGCGTGAACGCATCGAGTGCGCCGAACGGCTCGTCGAGCATCAGCAGGTCGGGCTCGTGGATGAGCGCGCGGCATAGCGAGGTGCGTTGCTGCATGCCGCCCGAGAGCTGCCAGGGGAATTTGTCGCCTTGGCCGCCAAGGCCGACCGAGGCGAGCAGCGCCTCGGCGCGCGCCACATATTCGGCCTTGTGGCGGCGGATGCGGCCGCGGTGCGGCTCGACGATCTCGAGCGGCAGCAGCAGGTTTTCCAGCGTGGTGCGCCAGGGGAGCAGCGTCGGCGCCTGGAACGCCATGCCGGCGATCTTGACCGGCCTTACGACCCGCTCGCCCGCGACCTGCACGCTTCCCTTGTAGGGAAACTGCAACCCGGTCGCGAGCTTCATCAAGGTCGACTTGCCGCAGCCGGACGGTCCGACCACGGCGGCGAACTCGCCGCGATCGGACTTTGATCGAGAGGCCGTCGATCGCGAGCGTGCCGCCGCTTCCGCCGTAGACGTGGCTGACGCCATCGAGCGCGACGAAGGCCACGGCCGCGCGCGCCCCCGTGCTTTCTAGTTTGTCTTGCGGTCCGCGTCGGACGGCAGGAACGACGAATCGAAGATGTCGCTGCCCTTCGGCTTCGGATTCTTGAACGTGTAGGTCAGCGCGATCTGGTCGATCGACTTGTCGAGCCGCGCCGGATCGACGCCGCCGAATCCGTTCGCCTTCACCTCGGGGGTCAGGATGTTGTCCCGGATCGCCATCTGCAGGCGCTCGAGCTCGACGTCCTTCTTGGCGACGTCGTTGCGCTTGAGCACGGATTCGACCGCGACCGCCGGCTGCTTGACCGTCTCGCGCAGGCCCTTCAGCAGCGCGCGCAGGAATCCCTTCACGGCTTCCGGCTTCTCGGCGGCGAATTTCGGATTCACGATCACGGCGTTGCCGTAGAGATTGACGCCATAGTCGGCCATCAGCAGCACGGTGATGTCGTTTGCCGGAACGCCGCGGTCCTTCAGGTTGATGTAGGAGGAGAAGGAGAAGCCCGTGATGGCGTCGACCTCTCCGCTCGCGAGCATCGGCTCGCGCACCGGGAAGCCGACCGACACGATCGTGACCTTCGAGGCGTCGATGCTGTTCGCCTGCACGAAGATCGGCCATTGTGCGAAAGCGCCGTCCGGCGGCGGGGCGCCGAGCTTCTTGCCTTCGAGGTCCTTCGGCACCGAGACGCCGCGGCTCTTGCGCCCGACGATCGAGAACGGCGGCTTGTTGTAGACCATGTACACGGCCTTGATCGGCGTGCTCGGATTGGCGTCGCGGAACTTGATCAGCGAATTGATATCGCCGAAGCCCATGTCGTAGGTGCCCGACGCCACCCGGTTGATCGGCTCAAGCGAGCCGCCCGCCGTGTCGATGGTGACGTCGAGGCCCTCGGCCTTGAAGTACCCTTTGTCGATCGCAACGACGAACGGCGCGGCGGGGCCTTCGAACTTGAAATCGAGCGAGAATTTGATCGGCGTCTGCGCCGAGGCGGTCGTGGCGCCGAGCGCCAATGCGGCGAAAAGTCCGATCCGGCCAAGCCGGACGAAACCGAGGGCGATCATCCAAGTCCCTTTCTTCTTGAAGCCTACGCCGGACCTGTC
>JAXDNZ010000439.1:0-5516 GCA_034669185.1 Hyphomicrobiales bacterium | reverse complement strand
GACCGGCTTCGTGCAAGGCGCGATCAAGGTCGTCGCGGCCCCGGCGCCGCCGAGCTACTGGCTGCGTTATGCGACCGTCCTCGCGCATATCCGCGACTCCATTGACGCTCGTATCCGTTCGGCGATCCCCGGAGATGTCGGCTCGATCGCGTCAGCGCTCATCACCGGCAAACGCGACGCGATTTCCGCGCCGGTCAACGACGCGATGTACATCTCCGGGCTCGGCCACGTGCTCTCGATTTCCGGCTATCACATGGCGTTGGTGGCGGGTGTCGTGTTTTTCACGGTCAGAGCCCTGCTGGCCCTCATCCCCGTCCTGGCGATGCGCCATGCCATCAAGAAATGGGCAGCGCTTGCCGCGCTGCTCGCGGCGGCGTTCTACCTGCTGCTCTCCGGCTCGGAGCTCGCCACACAGCGCTCGTTCATCATGACCGCCATCTTGCTGGTCGGCGTGATGGTCGACCGGTCGGCGCTCACGCTGCGCAACCTCGCGCTCGCGGCGCTCGGTGTCCTTTTCGTCGCGCCCGAGGCGGTGGTGCATCCGAGCTTTCAGATGTCGTTCGCCGCGACCCTCGCGCTGATCGCGGCTTACGAGCGCGGCATTCCGTGGATGACGGCCGGAGCCGACACGCCGCGGGGTGCACGCATCGCGCTGTGGGGAGGGCGCGAGATCGTGGCGCTCATCGTGGTTTCGCTTGCGGCGGGGACCGCCACGCTTCCGTATGTCGGCTTCCACTTCCATCGCCTGGGGCCCTACGGCGTTCTGGCGAACCTGCTTGCCATGCCGGTCATCTCGATCCTGGTGATGCCGGCCGGTCTGCTGGCGCTTGTCGCGCTGCCGTTCGGATTCGACGGGCCGCTTTGGCGGCTGATGGGGATCGGCATCGAATGGATGATCTGGGTCGCGCAGTTCGTAGCGGGCTTGCCGGGCGCGGTCGGGCGTGTATCGGCGTTCGGCGTCGGCCCGCTGCTGCTGTGCAGCGCGGGCCTGGTCGTGCTGTGCCTGTTGCGCTCCCCTCTGCGCTGGAGCGGTGTTGCGATCATCGCCACGGCCACGTTCTGGGCGGCGCGCGTGCCGGTGCCGGACGTCTACGTGGCCGACCGCGGCGATCTCGTCGCGGTGCGCGGCGCAAGCGGGAGGCTGTCCGTCATGCGCGGGACGAACAGCGATGCTTTCCCGTTGCGGGAATGGCTCGCGGCCGACGCCGATACGCGCACGGTGAAAGATCGCTCGCTCGGCGATGGTATCGCGTGCGATCAGATCGGCTGCGTCGCGCGTCTGGCCGACGGCACGGTCGTCACGCTCGCGCTCGCGGCGGAAGCCTTCGAGGAGGACTGCCGCCGCGCCGCGCTGGTCGTCAGCCAGCGCACCGCGCCCGCGTGCGCCGCGCGCGTGATCGACCGCACGGTGTGGCCACGCGCCGGCGCAACGGCGCTTTATCGCACGGCCACGGGTTGGGAGGCGGTCGCGGCGAATCCGCCCGGCTATGACCGGCCGTGGGCGCGCGCGCCGCGGGGGCCGATCGAGACCGCGGCGCCAACGACATCGGTGTCGGCTTCGACGGCGCGCGATGCGACGCCGCAGCCCACCGACCTCGCACCGGATGACTGAGCCGCTTGCGAAACCTCAATACTTGCGGAACAGCCCGACCAGCTTGCCCTGTATCCGCACGCGGTTGGGCGGCAGGATGCGCACCTCGTGCGCGCTGTTGGCGGGCTCGAGCGCGATCGAGGCGCCGCGGCGGCGGAAGCGCTTGAGCGTTGCTTCCTCGTCGTCGATCAGCGCCACGACGATCTCGCCCGTGTCCGCGGTGTCGCCTTTGCGGATCAGCACCGTGTCGCCATCGAGAATGCCTGCATCGATCATCGAATCGCCGCGCACCTCGAGAGCGAAGTGCTCGCCGGTGGAGAGCAGGTCAGGCGGAACCTGGATCGTATGGGTGCGTGACTGGATTGCCTCGATCGGCGTGCCGGCCGCGATGCGTCCCATCACCGGAATGGAGATCGGGCGGCCGCCCTCGTCATCGGCGCCTGCGCGTACACGACCGAGGTCGCCCTCGATCACCGACGGGGTGAAGCCGCGGCGGTTGCCCATTCCATGGCCGACCGGCTCGGGCAGCTTGATCACCTCGATGGCGCGCGCGCGGTTCGGCAGGCGGCGGATGAACCCGCGCTCTTCCAGAGCGGTGATGAGCCGATGGATGCCCGACTTGGAGCGCAGGTCCAGCGCGTCCTTCATCTCGTCGAAGGAGGGTGGAACACCGCTTTCCTTGAGGCGCTCGTGGACGAAGCGCAGCAGCTCGAATTGTTTCCGCGTCAGCATCGAAGCCCCTTCTGGTCGTTTATGCCCGGTTAGCGCGACACATGACTCATTCGAAACAAATCATGAACGGACACTATATGTTCCATATGTGTTCCGCAACCCTTTAATTTGACGTGAAGAAAGTCACGGCGCCGCGAAAGGCGCGCTTAATCGTCCAGCTTAACGATCGCGCAGGGGGCGCCGGCCTCGGCCGGAGGAGCAAAAGGGGCCCGGATCACGAGGCAATCGGCTCCCGCCAGGGGGGTCAGCATCGAGGAATCCTGGATCGGAAACGGGGTCGCGACCCAGTTCCCGCCCGACCGCGTCAGGGTCGCCCGCAGGTAGTCGGCGCGCTCGTCGTTGGCGGCGACCGCGCGGCCGAGCACGGCCGATTCGGTGACGGGCTCCGCGTCGTCGCGGCCGAGCAGGCGGCGGATCAGCGGAACCAGATAGAGGACCGAGCAGACGTAAGCCGAGACCGGGTTGCCGGGCAGGCCCAGCACGCGCATCGCGCCGAGCCTTCCCGAGAGGAGCGGCTTGCCGGGCCGCATCGCGACCTTCCAGAAGGACAGTGCGAGCCCTTCGGCCGCGAGCGCCGGCTGCACCAGGTCGTAATCGCCGACCGACGCGCCCCCGACCGTGACCAGGACGTCGGCGCCGGCCTCGCGCGCGCGGCGTACGCCGGCGATGGTCTCGTCGAGCCGGTCGGGCAGGATGCCGAGGTCGATCGGCGTCGCGCCGGCGCGCTGCGCCACCGCAGCGATCGCGAACGCGTTGGAATGGACGATCTGACCGGGCCGAGGGTCGGTGCCGGGCCTGACCAGTTCGTCGCCGGTCGCGACGATCGCGACCCGCGGCTGCCGATACGCCGGCACCGCCGGATAGTTCATGGCCGCGGCGAGTGCGATATCGCGCCCGGTCAGGCGTCGCCCCTTGCGCAGCAGCACCGCGCCGGTGCGAAAATCGAGACCGGCGCCGCGGACGTTCTTCCCGCGTGTTGTCGGCGCGTTGACGACGACGGTGTCGCCCTCGCGTGCGGTGTTTTCCTGGATCACGACCGTATCGCTGCCTTTCGGCAGCACGCCGCCGGTGAAGATGCGCGCGGCTTGTCCGGCCGCGACGGTCCCGCCGAAGGGCCGCCCGGCCGCGACCTCGCCGATCAGCTTCAGCCGTGCAGGCGCGTTCGCCACGTCGGCTGCGCGCACGGCGTAGCCGTCCATCGCCGAGACATCGTCCGGAGGCTGGGTGCGGCGCGCCGCCAGGTCCTCGGCAAGCACACGCCCTTCGGCCTCGTCGAGCGGCACACTCTCGGCGGGGAGCGGCGCGGCCCCGTCGAGCACACGGGCAAGCGCATCGGCGACCGACAGGAGCGCCATGTCACCGGTCCTTGTTGCGCCAGGACTTGGCGCGGTAGGTGCCCGACTTGCCGCCGCGCTTCTCGACCAGGTGAATCCCCTCGATGCGCATGCCGCGCTCGACTGCCTTCACCATGTCGTAGATGGTGAGGCACGCGATCGAGACGGCGGTCAGTGCCTCCATCTCGACGCCGGTCTTGCCGTTCACTTTGACGGTCGCGCGCACGACGAGACCGGGCAGTTTCCGGTCCGGCGCGATATCGACCTCGACCTTCGAGAGCGCGAGGGGATGGCAGAGCGGAATCAGCTCATGCGTGCGCTTCGCCGCCATGATGCCGGCGATGCGCGCGGCGCCGAGCACGTCACCCTTCTTGGCATTGCCGGCGAGCACGAGATCGAGCGTCTTGGCGCTCATCACGACGCGGCCTTGCGCGATGGCGACGCGTTGCGTCACAGACTTGGGTGACACGTCTACCATGCGCGCCTCGCCGCGCTTGCCGAGATGCGTGAGCGTCTTGCCCATCACTCGGCGGCCGACATCCGGACGTTACGCGCGAGCAGCGCTTTGGTCGCGGCCGCAACGTCTTGCGCCCGCATCAGGCTTTCGCCGATCAGGAAGATAGACACGCCGACCTTCTCGAGCCGTGCCAGATCGGCCGGGGCGAACAGGCCGCTCTCGCCGACCACGATCCTGTCGTCGGGGACCAGCGGCGCGAGCCGCTCGGTTGTTTCGAGCTTGGTCTCAAACGTCTTCAGATCGCGATTGTTGATCCCGATGAGGCGCGACTTGAGTTTCAGCGCGCGATCCAATTCGGCTTCGTCGTGGATTTCGATCAGCACGTCCATGCCGAGTGCGAAGGCGGCGTTTTCGAGCTCGCGCGCGGTCGCGTCATCGACGCCTGCCATGATGATCAGGATGCAATCGGCGCCCCACGCGCGCGCCTCGACCACCTGATAGGGCTCGTACATGAAATCCTTGCGCAGCACGGGCAGGGCGGTCGCGGCCCGTGCGGCGGTGAGGTATTCGGGCTTGCCCTGGAATGAGGGCGCGTCGGTCAGCACAGACAGGCAAGCGGCGCCGCCCATCTCGTAGGCGCGCGCAAGCGTCGGCGGGTCGAAATCCGCGCGGATCAGGCCGCGCGACGGGCTCGCCTTCTTGATCTCGGCGATCAGCGCGTAGCCGCCGTCGGCGAGCTTCCTCTGCAGAGCGGCGAGGAACCCGCGCGGCGCGGGCGCGGTCTTCGCCTGGGCTTCGAGCGCCGGCAGTGGACGCGCGCGCTTTGCCGCGGCGATCTCCTCGCGCTTGTAGGCTTCGATCTTGGCGAGGACATCGGTCATGAGAATTACGCGTTCGACACAGCGATGAGGCGGTCGAGCCGGCCTTCGGCTTCGGCGGAGTCGACCGACTTGCTGGCGACCGTTACGCCTTCCTTGAGGTCCTTCGCCTTGCCGGCAACCACGATGGCGGCAGCGGCGTTCAGAATTGCCACATCGCGGAAGGGACCCTTCTTGCCGCGCAGCACGTCCATCAGCGCGGCCGCGTTGGCGTCGGCATCGGCGCCGCGCAGGTCCTCGGGCTTGGCTTTTGAGAACCCGAGCTCCTCCGGCTTGATCTCGAAGGTCGTGACCTTGCCATTCTCGAGCGCCGCGACGCTGGTCGGGCCCGACGTGGTGATCTCGTCGAGACCGTCGGAGCCGTGCACCACATAGGCGCGCTCGGAGCCGAGGTTCTTCAGCACATTGGCGAGCGGCTCGACCCACTGGCGCGAGAACACGCCGACCATCTGGCGCTTGACGCCGGCCGGATTGGAGAGAGGCCCGAGCAGGTTGAAGATCGTGCGCGTGCCGAGCTCGATGCG
>JAXDNZ010000438.1:0-2577 GCA_034669185.1 Hyphomicrobiales bacterium | reverse complement strand
CCACTGGTTGATGCCGTAGTACGAGACGCCGTTGAGCCCGACCTTGCCGTTC
Source organism: Hyphomicrobiales bacterium (assembly GCA_034669185.1). Taxonomy (GTDB): domain Bacteria; phylum Pseudomonadota; class Alphaproteobacteria; order Rhizobiales; family Xanthobacteraceae; genus PALSA-894. The sequence continues at coordinate 2,525 of JAXDNZ010000438.1, read as the reverse complement.
GACCACGGCCGAACGCCGGCCCATTCGATGCAGTCGAAAAAATCCCTGCTCTCGCGCGGCGCGAAATGATCGATGAAGCCGGGCGAGCACCCGGTTCCGCGTGAATCGACCCGCACGCACGCATAGCCGTGCGGCACCCATTTCTCCGGGTCGACGACTTCCCAGCTCTGATACAGGTTCGAGGAGCCCGCCGCGACGTCGGGATGCTGCTCGACCATGCGCTGCCACGCGCTCGGATAACCGTCCTGGAACGCCAGCCCCTTGGCGTAAGGACCATAGGTGAGCAGCACCGGATATCGGCCATCCGCGATCGGGCGAAACACGTCCGCGCGCAGGACCAGGCCGTCGTCCATCGTGATCGGCGTGTCCCAGTCGATACACATGCCGTCGCGCGTTTCGCTGCGCTGGGTCATCTTTCAATCTCTCCCACGCTCAGGTGCGCTCCCTCCCCCCTTGAGGGGGAGGGTTGGGGAGGGGGGTCGAAGTTTGGTGCGCGATTGGTCCCCAACCGAAGGACCCCCACCCCTAACCCCTCCCCACAAGGGGGAGGGGAACAGACTGAGTTCGTTGCGCTACCGCTTCACGCCCGCCATTGCCTCCAGCACGGCGCACACCGAGCCCGTGTCCTGATCCGCGTAGCCGGTCGAGAGCGCCGCGCGATAGATCGGCTCGGTCGCCGAGAACAGCGGTGTCGGACAGCCGACGCTCGCCGCGTATTCGCCGATCACCTTCATGTCCTTCTGCCAGGTCGAGATCCGCATGGTGAGGTTATCGCCGTCGTAGCGGTCCTCGACCATCATCGGCGCGCGCAGCTCGAATACGCGCGAGTTGGCGGCGCCGGCCTGCACCAGCTTGAAGATCTGCGCGGGATCGAGTCCGGCCTTCATGCCGAGCACCATTGCCTCGGCGCTCGCGACGTTGTTGATCGCGACCAGCAGGTTCGCGACGAACTTCATCTTCATGCCATTGCCGAAGGCGCCGAGATCGTAGGCCTGGCGCGAGAAATCCGCGAATACCGGCATCAGCGCCTTGATGGTCTTCCGGTCGCCGCTCGCATAGACCACAAGGTCCTTGGTGCGCGCCTGCGCACCGGTGCCCGAGAGCGGACAATCGAGCATCACGTGGCCGGCCTTGCGCAGCACGGCCTCGGCCGCCTTCTTGTCGTCGAGCGAAAATGTCGAAAGCTCCACAACGGCGCGGCGCGCCAGCGGCGCGGCCGCGAGCGCACTCACGGTGGCCATCAGCGCCTCAGGGTTCGGAAGACTCACCAGCACGCGCTCCGCCTTGCGCGCGACCGCGACGGCATCGCCGGCGACCTCGACGCCGAATTTTTTCGCTCCGGCGCGGCGCTTCTTGTCGGTGTCGAAGCCGACGACGTGCCACCCGGCGGACGTCAGGTTCTTCGCGATCGCCCCGCCCATGATGCCGAGGCCGATGATGCCCACGGCGCCTTTGGCGCTTGCTGCGCTCATGTTTTCTCCCCGCACGCGTTATGGTGATATGTCGCGAAGCGCAGACGGTAGCAGCGGGGGTCATGCATGCAAATCGGAATTGCCGGACTGGGCCGCATGGGTGCCGCGGTGGCGGCGCGGCTGATCGAGGTCGGACACACCGTTAGCGTGTGGAATCGCTCGCCCGAAAAGACAAAGCCGCTCGTTCAGGCTGGCGCGAAACAAGCCGCGACACCCGAGGATCTCGCCGAACACAGCGAGGCCGTTATCACGCTGCTGACCGACGCGAACGCGATCGATCACGTCTACAACGGCGAACATGGGTTCCTGTCCGGTGACATTCACGGCAAGCTGTTCATCGAGATGAGCACGGTGCGGCCGGAGGTCTCGATCGCGCTCGCCAAGGTCGTGCGCGCCAGCGGCGCGGCCTTCGTCGAATGCCCGGTCGGCGGCACCACCGGCCCGGCGCGGCAGGGCAAGCTTTTCGGCTTCATGGGCGCGGAGCCGGCCGACGCCGAGCGCGCGCGTCCGATCCTCGATCAGCTCTGCCGCCGGCTTGAGCACGTCGGACCGGTCGGCAACGGCGCGCTCGCGAAGTTCGCCATCAACATGCCGCTGATGATTTATTATCAGGCGCTCGGCGAGGCGTTGTCGATGGCGCGGCCGATCGGGCTCGACCCCGAGCGGCTGATGGACATCATCTGCGACACCTCCGGCGCGCCCGCCATGATGAAGGCGCGAGGGCCGGTGGTCGCCAAAATGATGAAGGGCGAGGACGCGGCCGTGACGTTCGATCTTGCCGGCTGCATCAAGGATCTGCAGTCGATGCAGGCCGAAGGCGGCGCGCGCGGCCTGTCGTTGCCGCTGGTGCAGCTCACGCTCGCCTGCATGCAGGAGTCCGCGTCCAAGGGCCTTGGCGACAAGGAGGCCGCGACGCATTCGGTCTACTGGTCGAAGAAATAGGAGCACTTATGTCCGTCACGCTCGCGCAGGCCGCCACGATCGTCGACACCGCCTTGAAAAAAGGCCGTGACACCGACTGCGCGCCGTTGACCGTGGCGGTGCTCGATGCCG
>JAXDNZ010000437.1:0-2928 GCA_034669185.1 Hyphomicrobiales bacterium | reverse complement strand
CCGACCGCCCGCGCACTGCCCGGCGCGCCCGGATAGCGCGGCGCAGCACGCAGCGCGTGGATTTTCTGCGGGACCGGCTCACCGAAGGCGATGCCCAGCGCGGTCGCCCGCTCCACGAACCAGGCGGTGGTCAGATCGGGGCCGACCAGGCCCGGGTAGTCGAGTTCGCACGTCTGATCGGCGAGCGCATGACACTGCGCCCGTGTGAGTTCGCCGAGCGCGATCGGATAGGGCGGCGTCTGGGCGGCGCAGGCGCCCGGCTCGCCGAGCGTCCAGCGGCGCATGTCCGTCGTTTCGTTCGCCGCGAGCTGGTTCAGGATCGCGATCAGCACATTGTGCCGGACTTCGTCGCGCTCGAGCGCCGGTCTGTGGCGGTCCACGAAGTCGCGCGGCGACAGATCGGTATTTCCGTCAGTGTCAGCCGAGCGCATCCGCGACCGCCTTGCCACAGGCGACGGTGTCGGCCTGGCCGCCGAGATCGCGCGTGCGCAACTTCGGCTCGGCCAGCACCTGCTCGATCGCCTTCACGATCGCGGCCGCGGCCTCGCCCTCGCCGAGATGGTCGAGCATCATGGCGGCCGACCAGATCTGCCCGATCGGGTTGGCGATGCCCTGCCCGGCGATATCCGGCGCAGAGCCATGCACCGGCTCGAACACGGAGGGGTACTTGCGCTCCGGATTGATGTTGCCGCCGGGCGCGATGCCGATCGTCCCGGTGCAGGCCGGACCCAGGTCGGAGAGGATGTCTCCGAACAGATTCGACGCCACCACGACGTTGAAGCGGTCCGGTTTGAGCACGAACAGCGCCGACAGAATGTCGATGTGGTACTTGTCCCACTTCACGTCGGGATATTGCTTCGCCATCTCCTCCACGCGCTCATCCCAGTACGGCATGGTGATGGCGATGCCGTTCGACTTGGTGGCGGAGGTGAGGTGCTTCTTCGGGGTCCTGCGCGCCAGCTCGAAGGCGAATTTCAGCACGCGGTCGACGCCGACGCGGGTGAACACGGTCTCCTGCATCACGAACTCGCGCTCGGTGCCGGGAAATGCCCGTCCGCCGATCGCCGAATATTCCCCTTCGGTGTTCTCGCGCACCACCCAGAAGTCGATGTCGCCCGGCTTGCGATTGGCAAGCGGCGACGGCACGCCCGGCATCAACCGCACCGGGCGCAGGTTGACGTACTGGTCGAACTCGCGCCGGAACAGGATGAGCGAACCCCACAGCGAGATGTGGTCCGGGATCTTCGCCGGCCATCCGACCGCGCCAAAGAAGATCGCGTCGTGCTGGCCGATCTTGTCCTTCCAGTCCTCCGGCATCATGCGGTCGTGCTTGGCGTAGTAGTCGTAGGACGCGAAGTCGAAGTGATCGAGCCGCAGCTCGAACCCGAATTTCTTCGCCACGGCCTCGAGCGCGCGCACGCCCTCCGGCACGACCTCCTTGCCGATGCCGTCGCCCGGAATGACGGCGACGCGGTAGACGCGATTGGTGGGCATGGGCGTTTCCTTCAGATGCTCTTCGGCGAGGCGCAACGCATTGATAGCGCATGTCCCGGGAGCGACGAAAGGCGGCGGGCCCCCGGCGGTTCGCTTCGGTGAATTGCGGATGCCTCGCCGCACGCGCGTGCGGTGTTCATGGCTGGGGTTATCGCATCGCGACCGACCGCGCCGCGCCCGCGCAAGGGCCGGCATGGAGCGTAGCGATCTTCGGCGAGCTGACAAGCGTGGTCGGGATGGCGAATGAGACCAACCGGCCGGGGAACGGCTACCGCGTGCCGATCGACGCAGCGTTCGAGCGTTGACCAGCGCGACATTTTCCGAAAAAGCAAAGCCGCCGCGGTTTCCCGCGGCGGCCTGCAAGCGGCGGCTGCAGCGATCCGGCTTACCGCGGCGAAAGCTTGTCGTAATATTTCTCGACCAGCGCGATGTTGCCCTGGTTCTTGATCGGCTCGACGTTCTTCAGCGCCTCGTTCAGATCCTCGAGAACCTGCTTCTTCTCGGCCGGCTTCATCTTCTTGTCGGCCTGCACCTCGGCGATCTGCGCCTGGATCATGGCCTTCGGGTCGCCGAATTTCTTGGTCTTCGGGTCGATGCCCTGCAGCACCATGGTGATGTTGGACGAGACGTCGTCGTACTCGCCGTAGCCGTTAAAGCCGTTCTTCTTGGCGAGCGCCTCGAGCTGGGCCTGGGTCTTCTTGTCGGGCTCGCCCTTGAGCTTCTCGGTGATCTTGCCGATCGCGGGCTGAGCCGCGATGTAGTTCTGCACCTGCTTCTCGGTCAGCGCGATCTGGGTCGGCGCTTGCGCGCTCGCCGCGCCGGCGAACGAGACGAACATGGCGGCCGCGATGGCCCACGCACGAAGATGAACTTGCATGGGTGTGATCATCCTGAGGGGGAACTTGTCGCGCACGGTCGTGGCGGCTGTGTGGCCGAAGCACGCAAACAAAAACCCCGCTGCGGAGAACCGCGGCGGGGTTACGCAAAAACGCTTCATCGTGAGAGGAGAGCCCGTCCTTGGCAGGCCTGGCAGCGACCTACTCTTCCAAGCCTTGAGACTTAGTACCATCGGCGCTGTGGAGTTTAACGGCCGTGTTCGGGATGGGAACGGGTTCAGGCTCCACGCTAGAACCACCAGGCCGGCAAAGGACGGGATAAGCAAGCTGGATTTCTGGTCAGCGACCATCCTCACATCGTCTTGCGACGCGGCGAGCGATGGGCATTGGAAATGAGAACGATCAAGATCAATCGAGCGATTAGGACCGGTAAGCTCGCGCATTACTGCGCTTACACACCCGGCCTATCAACGTGGTGGTCTACCACGGCTCTCAAGGGAGAACTCGTTTCGAGGTGGGTTTCTCGCTTAGATGCCTTCAGCGATTATCCCGTCCGAACTTAGCTACCCTGCACTGCGGCTGGCGCCACAACAGGTCC
>JAXDNZ010000436.1:0-6441 GCA_034669185.1 Hyphomicrobiales bacterium | reverse complement strand
CCTTTGTGATCAATGGCTTGGGAAGACGTATTTTCTGCGGCTTCGCGCATTCGCTTCGCTGCAAGATGCTTCAGCGCGTCAGCACCTTGCTGACGACCTTGGCGGTGTAATCCACCATCGGAATGATGCGCGCGTAGTTCAGCCGGGTCGGGCCGATCACGCCCAGCACGCCCACGATGCGCCCCTGCGCGTCGCGATATGGCGCAACGATGGTGGAGGACCCCGAAAGCGAGAACAGCTTGTTCTCCGACCCGATGAAGATGCGCATGCCGTCGGCCTGTTCGGCGCGGCCGAGGAGGTCCGCCACCTCGCGTTTGGTCTCCAGATCGTCGAACAGCAGGCGTACGCGTTCGAGGTCTTCGAGCGCATGCAGGTCTTCGAGCAGATGCGCCTGACCGCGCACGATCAGCCTGCGCTCGTCGCTCGTCCCGCCCGACCAGCTCGCAAGCCCGGCTGAGACGATCTTCTGCGTCAGCTCGTCGAGCTTCGCCTGCTCGGCTTCGAGCGCGCGGTCGAGCTCGCTGCGCGCTTCCGCCAGTGTGCGTCCGCGAATGCGCGCATTGAGAAAGTTCGTGGCCTCGGTGAGCGCGGAGGGCGGCAGGCCCGGCGGCAGGTTGAGCACGCGGTTCTCGACCTGCCCGTCCTCGGACACGAGCACCACCAGCGCGCGCTCCGGCTCGAGCCGCACGAACTCGACATGCTTGAGCCGTGCGTTCAGCTTGGTCGCCATCACGACGCCGGCCGCGCGCGTCAGGCCCGAGAGCAGTCCCGACGCCTCGGTCAGCACGCCTTCGACCGAGGTGGCGGCGCCGGCGGCCGCGACCTGCGCCTCGATCGCCCGACGGTCGTTCTCGGTGATATCGCCGATCTGCATCAGCGCATCGACGAAGAAACGCAAGCCCAGCTCCGTCGGCAGGCGGCCGGCCGAGGTGTGCGGCGCATAAACGAGGCCGAGCTGTTCGAGGTCCGCCATGACGTTGCGCACCGATGCCGGCGACAGCGTCATCGGGATGATGCGCGACAGGTTGCGCGAGCCGACCGGCTCCCCGGTCGCCAGATAGCTCTCGACGATCTGGCGGAAGATCTCGCGCGAGCGCTCGTTGAGCTGCGCGAGGCCAGCCTGGTTCGCCGCGATCGGCATTTCCTGGGACACCAAGCACTCCCTTCACAAGGCTTCACAATTGTCCATCCGGACGTGGCAGTTCAAGCCGGGCCTTGTGATCCCGCCCTACCCCCCATAAAAGCACGGAAATTCCGACTCGAACCCGCTTTTCGCGAGGAGCCTTCATGCGTCCGAGCCGCCGACAGCCCGACGAGCTGCGCGCCGTCTCGCTCGACCGTGGTGTCGTGAAATACGCCGAGGGCTCGTGCTTCACGAAGTTCGGCGATACGCACGTGCTGGTCACCGCGACGCTGGAGGACCGGCTGCCGCCATGGCTCAAAGGCCAAGGGCGCGGCTGGGTCACCGCCGAATACGGCATGCTGCCGCGCGCCACCAACGAGCGTACGCGGCGCGAGGCCTCGGCCGGCAAGCAGGGCGGGCGCACGCTCGAAATCCAGCGGCTGATCGGACGCTCGCTGCGCGCGGTGGTCGACCTGCCGGCGCTCGGCGAGCGGCAGATCACGATCGACTGCGACGTGATCCAGGCCGACGGCGGCACGCGCACCGCATCGATCACCGGCGCGTGGGTCGCGCTCAGCGATTGCCTCGCCTGGATGAAGGCGCGCGACATGCTCAAAGGCGAGCCGCTGCGCGACCATATCGCGGCGGTGTCGTGCGGCGTCTACAAGGGCGTCGCGGTCCTCGATCTCGATTATGCGGAGGATTCCAGCGCCGACACCGACGCGAATTTCGTCATGACCGGCACCGGCAACATCGTCGAAGTGCAGGCGACCGCCGAGAAGACGCCGTTCAGCGAGACCGAGCTCACCGCGCTGCTGGCGCTCGCCCGCAAGGGCATCGGCAAGCTGGTCGACCTGCAAAAGCTTGCGGTGATGTGAGCCGCGATGGCGCGGGCGATCACCGGGCGTCTCATCATTGCCACGCACAATCCGGGCAAGCTGACCGAGATGCGCGACCTGCTCGGCCTCTACGGTGTCGAGGCTGTATCGGCGGAGGCGCTCGGCCTGCCCGAGCCCGAAGAAAACGGCACGACATTCGCCGCGAATGCGCGCATCAAGGCGGAGGCGGCGGCGCAAGCCTCGAACTTGCCGGCGTTCGCGGATGATTCCGGGCTCGTGGTCGACGCGCTGGACGGCGCGCCCGGCATCTACTCGGCCCGCTGGGCGGGGCCGGGAAAGGATTTCCGGCACGCCATGGAGAAGGTCGAAGGCATGTTGCGCGAGCGTGACGCGTTCAAGCCTGCCGAGCGTACGGCGCACTTCATCTCGGTGCTGTGCGTAGCCTGGCCGGACGGGCACGTCGAAGAATTCGAGGGCAAGGTCGACGGCACGCTGGTGTGGCCGCCGCGCGGCGAGAAGGGCTTTGGCTACGACCCGATGTTCCTGCCCGATGGCTTCGATCAAACGTTCGGCGAAATGACGCGCGAGCAGAAGCACGGCCTGCCGCCCAAGGGGCAAGGTCTGTCACATCGCGCGCGCGCCTTCCTCAAGCTCGCGGAGGCGTGCCTTGAGCGATAGCCCCCTCCCCAACCCTTCGCCGCAAGCGGGGGAGGGAGCATACGCAACGTCACCTCCCCCGCTTGCGGGGGAGATCGACGCGCGGAGCGCGGCGGGCGGGGGTAGCGCCGATTTCGGCGTCTACGTGCACTGGCCCTTCTGCCTCTCGAAATGTCCCTACTGCGACTTCAACAGCCACGTGCGCCACGCCGCGATCGACGAAGCGCGCTTCGTGCGCGCGTTTAGCACCGAGATCGCCGCGACGGCCGCGCGCGTCCCTGGCCGCACGGTCTCGACGATCTTCTTCGGCGGCGGCACGCCCTCGCTGATGCAGCCCGCGACCGTCGCGGCGATCCTCGATGCGGTCGGCAACCACTGGACCGTGGCGCCCGACGTCGAGGTGACGCTCGAGGCGAACCCGACCAGCGTCGAGGCGACGCGCTTCCACGGCTTCCGCGCCGCCGGCGTCAACCGTGTGTCGCTTGGCGTACAGGCGCTCGACGATGCATCGCTGAAAGAGCTCGGCCGTCTGCACACCGCGCAAGAGGCGCTCGACGCGGTCGCAATCGCGCGCGCGGCATTCGAGCGCTATTCGTTCGACCTCATCTATGCGCGGCCGCGCCAGACGGCCGCCGAGTGGCGCGCCGAGCTTTCGCGCGCCATCGGCGAAGCGGCGGAACATCTCTCGCTCTACCAGCTCACCATCGAGCAGGACACGCCGTTCGCGGCGCTGCACGCGGCCGGCAAGCTCGTCATTCCGGACGACGACCGCGCGCGTGAGCTCTACGATCTGACGCAAGAGATCACTGCGGCACACGGGCTTCCGCCCTACGAGATCTCCAATCACGCGCGCACCGGCGCCGCCTGCCGGCACAATCTCGTCTACTGGCGCTACCATGAATATGCCGGCATCGGCCCCGGCGCGCATGGCCGGCTCGTCGTGGACGGCCAGCGCCGCGCGACCTCGACGGAAAAAGGTCCGGAATCCTGGCTCATGCGCGTCGAGGCGAACGGGCACGGCCTCGTCGACGACGAGGCGCTGCTGCGCAGCGAGCAGGCCGACGAGTTCCTGCTGATGGGACTGCGCCTTGCCGAAGGCATCGATCCGGAGCGCTATACGGCGCTGTCCGGCCACACCCTCGACGAAGGACGCATCGCGATGCTGGGCGGCGAAGGCCTGATCGAGACGGTCGACGGCCGCCTGCGCGTTACCCGCGCGGGCTTCCCGGTGCTTGATGCCGTGGTGGCGGATCTCGCGGCGTAGCAGGCACACGGCGCTCTCCGCTCATTCCGCGAAAGCGGGAATCCAGCGCGTTGCAAAGGACTGGGTCCCCGCTTTCGCGGGGACGAGCGGGAGGATCGATCCGCCCTCACGTCCCCGAGGCGAACACCTTCGGCGCCGGACTGACGACCTGCGGGCCGGATGGCGTCACGCGCAACACCGCAAGTCCGCGCTGGTTGGTGCCGTCAGGGCGGAAGCGGAACACACCGTCGATTCCGGCGAAGCCCGACGCGTTGGTCAGCACCTCCTCGGCGAAACGCTGCGCGCCTTGCGTCTTCACCAGCGCGGCGATCAGCGAGACCGCGTCGTAGGCAAGCGTCGCGGTGCGCACCGGGTCCTGGCCGTACTTCGCCCGATAGCGGCCCGAGAAGGCGCGGAAGCCGGCCGCGTCCGGTGCCGCGAACCAGCCGCCCTGCAGTTGCTGCTCGGCGAAGATGCGCGGATCGTCCCACAGGCCGGTGCCGATCAGCTGGATGCGGCGCGGATTGACCCCGCCGGCCGCCAGCGCCTGCACCACCGCCGGCACGGCGTCGGCGCCGTCCGGGATGAAGATCGTATCGGCGCCGCGCGCCGCCGCAGCGACCCGGCGCACCGGGTCCTGCATCGCCGCCCTGTCGAGCGGATAGCGCTCCAGCGCGACCACGCGGCCGCCGCCGCGCGCGACCGCCTGCTGGAACGCCGCCTGCACCACGGTGCCATAGGCGTTGTCCGGCACGAGCGCGGCGAATGAGCGCTTGCCTTGCGCGATCGCGTAATCGACCACGCGGTCGACATCGGACTCCGGCAGGAAGCTCAACAGATAGACGCCGCGCGCCGCCACATTGGCGTCGGTCGAGAACGCGATCACCGGCACGCCGCGCGGCCGTGCGACCTGGCCGACCGCACTCACCGAGACGGCGAACAACGGCCCGAGGATGATCTCCGCGCCCTCTGCAAGCGCCTGCTGCGCGGCCGCCTGGGCGCCCTGCGCGGTGCCGCCGTCGTCCTTCACCAGAAGCTGGACATTCGGATTGCTGAATTCGGCGAGCGCCATCTCGGCGGCATTGCGCATCGACTGCGCGGCGAGCCCGGCATTGCCGGCCCCGGACAGCGGCAGGATGAGCGCGACCTTGACCTGGCCGGTGCCGACGACGGGAGGCTGCTGCGTCGGCGGCGGCGGCGGGCTCCCGAAGCTGAACATGTCGGTGCCGAAGCCGGCGCAGCCGGCAACCAGCAGCGTGAGCACGGCCGCGACGATGCCGCCCGCGATGCGCCCCAACCGCGCTCGCGCCCCAAGCTTCACCGGCCAATTGCGGGACAAGGGCGAGCCTCCCCGACGCCACCCCGGCGTCACGCCACCACCTCCCCGTCATATTGTGGGTGAAGGTTAATTAAGTCAAAAGCTTGGGCAGCAGGCCCGCTACAATCGCAGCCATGTCACCAGGCAAACCATCGGCTACGGCGGAGGAACATCAGCGCCGCTATGTTGTCGCCGGGCAGGCGATGGACGCGCCTGTGCTCACGGGCGGGCTCTATCTGGTGGCAACCCCGATCGGGAACCTGCGCGATACGACGCTCCGCGCACTCGAAATCCTCGCCTCCTGCGACCTGATCGCCTGCGAAGACACACGTGTGACCCGCAAGCTGACCGATCATTTCGGTATATCGACACCTTTGACGCCCTATCACGATCACAACGCCGACGCCGCGCGGCCAAAGATCCTCGAAAAGCTCGCGGCCGGCGGCAGCGTCGCGCTGGTGTCGGATGCCGGCACGCCGCTGATCTCCGATCCAGGCTACAAGCTTGTGCGCGCCGCGCGCGACGCCGGCCACGCGGTGACCGCCGCGCCCGGCGCGTCCGCGGTCCTGACCGCGCTTGCGGTCGCGGGACTGCCGACCGACCGTTTCTTCTTCGAGGGTTTCCTGCCGGCCAAGGACGCCGCACGGCGGACGCGCATCGCCGAGCTCGCGCGCGTGCCCGGCACGCTGGTGTTGTTCGAGAGCGGACCGCGTCTTGCCGCGACCCTCGCCGATCTCGCGACCGGTCTCAGCCTGCGCGAGGCCGCGGTGTGCCGCGAACTGACCAAGTTGTACGAGGAGGTGCGGCGCGGCTCGCTCACCGGGCTCGCCGACGCCTATGCGTCGGGCGCCGAAACCCGCGGCGAGATCGTGATCGTGATCGGACCGCCCGCGGATGCCGCCCAGCCGACGGCGGCCGAGATCGACGGTCTCCTCCGCGCCGCGCTTGCACGCGTATCGCTCAAGGATGCGGTCGCCGAAGTCGCGACCGCGACCGGCGAGCCGCGGCGCGCCGTCTATGCGCGCGCATTGGCAGTGGCCAAGGAGAACCCCGATGGCGCGCCGCCCGCACGGTGACGGCACGCTTCCGCCGCCCCCGCCGCGTCCCGAGCGGCAGGTCGCGTTCCGTCTCGGGCTGTCGGCGGAGAGCCGCGCTGCCGCTTTCCTGATCGCCAAGGGCTACCGCATCGTCGCGCGGCGCTGGCGCAGTCCGCTCGGCGAGATCGACATCGTGGCGCGGCGCCGCAGCACGCTCATTTTCG
>JAXDNZ010000435.1:0-2787 GCA_034669185.1 Hyphomicrobiales bacterium | reverse complement strand
GGGCGGCTCACCAGCCCGATGTCGCGCGGCTGGCGCATCGCGATGCTCGTCCTGCCGCTGTTTGCGGCGGCATTCGACTACTTCGAGAACGCACGCATCGCCGCGATGCTGGTGCGTGGCGCCGAGGTCGATTCCGCGCTCGTCGCCTCGGCATCGCTCGCCACGCAGGCGAAATCGCTGCTGAGCGTGCTCACCGACGTCCTCGTCGTCGTGCTCGGCGTTCGCGCGCTGTTGCACTGGCGGCGCGTGACGGCGCAGCGCGCGTGAGGAAATGATGACATTCAGCCACGTCACTGTCGGCAGCGACAACCTGAACCGCGCCATGCACTTCTACGATGCGGTGCTCAGTCCCCTCGGCCTCACGCGCCATCGCACCGCGCGGGTCGCGGTCGGCTACGCGCCTGAAGGATTTTCCGGCGTCAACGCGCCGTTCTGGGTGGTGCGCCCCTATGACAGGAGCGCCGCGACACCGGGCAACGGCCCGATGGTCGCGTTCGAGGCGCAAACCCGCGCCGCGGTCGATGCCTTCCATGCGGCGGTGCTGGCCAGTGGCGGCAGCGACGAAGGCGCGCCGGGCCTGCGCCCGCACTATCACGCAAATTACTACGGCGCCTATGCGCGCGACCCTGACGGCAACAAGCTGTGCGTGGTCTGCCATCGCGCCGAGGGCTTCTGAAGGCATTGCGGCGGCGATCCGCCACCCCATATAGGCGCGGTCCTTCAGAAGGAGCCGCGCCATGCGTCGCGAACTGCCGCTTGCGTTTCGTCTTGCCTATGCGCTCGCCGTCATGATCGCGGTAACACTGGCCGCCCCGGCGCGCGCAGCCGACGAACCCGACCTGATCTTCCGCAAGTCGACCGTGTTCCACCTCCTGTCACCCAACGATAAGCTCGCGACCTATGCGGTCGACGATCCGGTGGTGGAGGGTGTCGCCTGCCATTTCACTGCGCCGGAGCGCGGCGGCTGGAAGGGCTGGGTCGGCCTCGCCGAGGAGGTGTCCGACATTTCGCTCGCGTGCCGGCAGGTCGGCCCGATCAAGATTACGGCGAAGTTCGAGCAGGGCGACGATGTGTTCCGCCGGCGCCGCTCGCTGTTCTTCAAGAAGATGCAGATCGTGCGCGGCTGCGACGTCAAGCGCAACGTACTTGTCTACATGGTCTATTCAGACCGGCTGATCGAAGGCTCGCCGAAGAATTCGACGTCTACCGTTCCCATCATGCCCTGGGGCGCTGACGGCGCGGTGCCGAAATGTGCGGACTACGTGGAAAAATAGTGCTCTAGCGCGAACACTCGATGGCGACGAATTCGTCGCAGTCCGCGCCGTGGCAGGTGCCGGCTTTGGTTGGCACCGCGCCGGTGATTTCGTCGCGGTCTACTTTCCGGAACGAGCGCGCTTGCGCAAAGGACTGCGCCTGGCAATAGGCGGTCGCCACCGTCCTGCCGCAGGGCTCACCACCCGCGAGACAGCGGTCGACGCCATAGCCGCTGGCGTTGTTGGCGATCACGAAGATGCGGGTTTCGGCACCGGCTGGATCCGCCAGAACGGTGGCCAAAAGTGCGGCAAGCGCAATGAAAGACGTCCGCATGGCTCCAACCCCCGACCGTCATTGAACGACCGCGGGCCAGCCTATAGGCGAAGCTGTTGACGGATCGTTAACCGTCGCGGGGGGCGGAAAAATCCAGTTATTGCAAGATGATGCCGCCAGCACGCGCCACAATGCGGATCGGCTTGGCGAGGCCAAATCCCGGCACACCGAGAAGCTCGTCGAGGTCGGGAAGCAGCACGAAGACGCGCACCGTCTCGCCCGGCGCGGAGCGGACGGGCCGAAGCTCTACTTCCCCAAACGGGGTGCGCAGGCTGGGATTGGTCATGACGTCCCCAAACTGGATTTGGCGGCAATGAACGCGCCGCCCTCATTGGTATGGCCAACGCGGCGACAGGTTCATCGGTTTCAGAACCCGATGTTGCGAGACTCATGAACCAAGCCGGCTGAAATCGACCGGCCTCGGGACGATCCCGGGCGTAGTGACGGCAAGATCGTGGCGGGGACGCTTGACGCCGCCGATGGCTGCTCGCATAACCGGCGCCATGGTCGGCCCTCACGCAATCTGCGGCATTTGCCGGAAGATTATTCGCTAGCTCAAGAGCTGGCTGCGGCCGTCTTTTCTCCTGATCGAGACCAAAGGGACGCCCGGCCAGCAGGTCGGGAGATGTCCGTGGAACTGAAGCTGTATGACACGCTGACGCGCGAGAAGCGGGCCTTCGCTCCGCTCGATGCGTCACGCGTGCGCATGTATGTGTGCGGACCGACGGTCTACGACTTCGCCCACATCGGCAATGCGCGGCCGGTCATCGTGTTCGACGTGCTGTTCCGGTTGCTGCGTCATCTCTATGGCGAGGCTCAGGTCAAATACGTACGCAACATCACCGACGTAGACGACAAGATCAACGCGCGTGCGGCCGAGCGCGGCATCTCCATTCGCGATCTGACCGGGGAGACCTACGCCAACTTCAAGGTGGACGTGGCGGCGCTCGGCTGCCTGCCGCCGACCGTCGAGCCGCGCGCGACCGAGCACGTCGACGAGATGAAGACGCTGATCGAGCGGCTGATCGCCTCCGGCAACGCCTACGTGGCCGAGGACCATGTGCTGTTCAGCGTGCCCTCGATGCCGGATTACGGCCGGCTCTCGAAGCGGCCGCTCGACGAGATGGTCGCGGGCGCGCGCGTCGATGTGGCGCCCTACAAGCGCGGCGTCATGGACTTCGTGCTGTGGAAGCCCTCGAA
>JAXDNZ010000434.1:0-2653 GCA_034669185.1 Hyphomicrobiales bacterium | reverse complement strand
CACCTTCACGACGAACCTCGAGCATGTCGGCGACATCATCGACAAGAACCTGATGGAGCTGGCGACCAAGAAGATCAAGAACCGCTACACGTTCTCGCCCGAAGGCCTTGACGAGATTCGCCATTTCCATGGGCGCGTGATGGACAATATGCGGCTTGCGTTCAACGTGTTCGCGACCCGCGACGTGGCGATGGCGCGGCGCCTGCTGGCCGAAAAGGCGACGACACGCGCGGCCGAACTGGCGGCCGCCGACAGCCACTTTGCGCGACTGCGCGAGGGCCGGCCGGAATCGATTGAGACGAGCGCGATCCACCTCGACGTGATGCGCGACCTGAAGCGCATCAACGGGCACCTGACCTCGGTCGCCTATCCGATCCTCGAAGTCGCCGGCGAGCTGCGCGACAGCCGGCTGCGCGAGCGCGAGGCGGAGCAGACGGCGATGCCGAACGGGAAGCCGGTCGCGACCTGAGCCTCTCGCCTAGACCTCGCGCGCGTCGAGCCGCCGGTAGAGCGGCAGCGCGAACGGCGCGATTCTGCGCACGACGCCTTGCAGCGGCTGCGGCCTAGGCTCCGACAGCGGCAGGCCGAGCCTCTCGACCGCCGCGTGCTGCGTCGCGCGCGCCAGCTCGCGCCCGAGCGAGATCGACAGCGCGACAGCGCGGCCGTTGCACCCGACCCACGCAAAGCCGTTCGGCCCGAGCCGATGGATGCGCGGGAAGCCCGGCACTTCCGGATGCATGAGATTGTCGGGCGTCATTCCGACATAGCCGGACCACACGTAATCGAATTCGACATCGCCGATCTGCGGCCACAGCCGTTTCAGCCGCTCCGCGACCGGTTTGCGCAAATTCGCGCCGCCCGCGCCGGGCCACATCGAGGCGCCGCCGGTGACCAGCCGGTTGCGCGCGTCCCAGCGCGCGAAATAGAGCTCGCGATGCGTGTCCGACATCGCCTGCCGGTCCGGAATGATCGTCTTTGCGATGTTGTTGCTGATGGGTCTGGTGGCCATCTGCCAGGAGAGCACCGGGATCACCTCGCGCGCGATGTCGGGCGCAAGTTGCTGCTCGAATTCGCCGGTGTACGCATTGGTCGCGAGAACGAGCGCGCGCGCCGTCACCGCGCCCTTCGCGGTCTTCACGGTCCAGCGGTCGTTCGCGCGGCTGATGGAGACCGCAGGCGAGCGCGCATAGATGACCGCGCCAAGCTTCAGCGCGGCCTCGGCCATGCCCCGCGTCAGCGCGAGTGGATTGATGTGACCGCCGGTGCGGTTCCAGAATCCTCCGAACCATGCGTCCGAGCCGGTCATCGAGGAGACCGCCGCGCGGTCGAGCAGCTCGACCGGCGCGCCGATGGCCGACCATTCCCTGACGCGCTTCTCGGCGAGCTTGAACCGTCCGGGTGAATGCACCGGCTGCACCCAGCCGGCCTGCTCGGCTTCCGCCGCAATGTTGAACCTGCGCGCAAGATCGAACAGGTCGCTGGCGCTATCCCGGAGTACCGCGTTGAAGCGCTCGCCGGCTTCGCCGTGCCGCTTCACCATGGCGGACGGATCGTGTCCGGCGAGCGTCGGAATGACCTGGCCGTTGTTGCGCCCCGACGCGCCCCATCCGGGTTCCGCGGCCTCGATCACGGTCGCCGCCACCCCCATCTCGCGCAGGTGGATCGCGGTCGAAAGCCCCGTGAATCCCGCGCCCACGATCACGACATCCGACGTCTCGTCTCCTTCGAGCGCGGGCAGGGCGGGACCGGGCGGCGCGGTCGCGGCCCACAGCGACGGCGGCCATGAGATCGACGGAGTGAT
Source organism: Hyphomicrobiales bacterium (assembly GCA_034669185.1). Classification (GTDB taxonomy): domain Bacteria; phylum Pseudomonadota; class Alphaproteobacteria; order Rhizobiales; family Xanthobacteraceae; genus PALSA-894. Next base: position 852 of record JAXDNZ010000434.1, on the reverse strand, counting down.
AGGGGTCTCGGCTGAGGCGGGCATGAGAGAATGACATTACCTGAAACGCGCCTGGCACCGAACGTCCATTGCGCAACCGTCCATTGCGACGCACGGGATTGAAACTTTTATCTCGTCCGCGCAAGGTGCGCTGCAGCAGAGATGTGCCTATCTGTACGGTTCTGAAAGGACACGCGATGCCGCTGAAGCATATTCTGGGTGCCGACCATGTCGTCGTCACGGTCCGTGACCTCGATGCGGCGGCGGCGCAATGGCGGCGTCTCGGCTTTACGCTCTCGCCGCGCGGCACCCATTCACCGCAGATGGGATCAGGCAACTACACGATCATGTTCGGCGAGGACTATCTCGAGCTGCTCGGCGTGCTGCAAGACACCGAGCAGAACAAGCCGACGCGCGACTTCCTGAAGAACCGCGAGGGCATCGAGCGCACCGCCTTCACGACCGACGACGCGGCCGCGGGCGCTGCCGATCTCGCGGCGCGCGGCCTCAAGCCGCTCGGGCCGGTTCACTTCGGGCGGCCGGTCGATCTGCCGAGCGGCGGCAAAAGCGAGGCCAAGTTCAACGTGTTCCGCTGGCCGCTCGATGAGAGCCCCGGCGGGATGCGCATTTTCGCCTGTCAGCATCTCACCCGGGACACGGTGTGGATCCCGGAATTGCAGAAGCATGCAAACGGTGCAACGCGCATCGTCGCGATCGAGATTCTCGCGGCAAACCCCAAGGCGGCGGCCGAGCACATGAGCCGTTTGATCGATGAGCCGGCCGCTCAGGCGGGGGGCATGTGGCGCGTGCACTCCGGCGGCAGGCGCGCGGATTTCCTGTTTTATGACGCGGCAGCGTTCGCGAAACGTTATC
>JAXDNZ010000433.1:0-3626 GCA_034669185.1 Hyphomicrobiales bacterium | reverse complement strand
TGCTGCGCAAGAGATTTGTGCTGGGCTTGGTCGGCGTGCTCGTTCTGGTGACCGGAGCCTTGTTCCCGGTGGTGGGCACCGATTTTTTCCCCGCCGCAGATGTGGGCATCATCAAACTTCACGTCCGCGCGCCCAAAGGCAACCGCCTCGAGGGTACCGAGCAGATCATGGCCGCGGTCGAGCAGCGCATCCGCGACATCATCCCGCCGAAGGAATTGCGCACCATCAACGACACCATCGGGGTTCCCGGCGCGCTTAATCTTGCCTTCGTGCCAAGCGATAATGTCAGCGGCGCCGACGGCGAGATGCTGATTTCTCTGAACAACCCACACCGGCCGTCGGAAGAATATCGCAAGCTCATTCGCGACCGGCTGGAGCAGGATTTCCCGGGCAGCATCTTTTACTTCCAGACCGCGGATATCGTCAGCCAGGTGCTGAATTTCGGCCTCTCCGCGCCGATCGACATCCAGATCCAGGACCAGAATTTCAATCGCTCCTACGCCGCCGGACAGAAGCTGCTGCAAATGCTCAAGCGCATTCCCGGCGTGGTGGACGCTCATGTTACCCAGGTGCTGGATTTCCCGACGCTGCAGATCGAGGTCGACCGCCAGCGCGCGGCCAAGCTCGGCGTGGCGCAGCGCGACGTCGCCAACAACATGCTGACGTCTCTGGCCGGAAGCTCGCTGGTCAGCCCGACTTATTTTCTCAATCCGCAAAACGGCGTGAACTATCAGGTCGCGGTGAACACGCCGCTGGACAAGCTGCAGAACGTGGGAGATATCCTCAATTTCCCGACCAACCCCCCGATCAACAATATCTCGCCCCCTTCGGCCATTGTGACGCCGACGACAGTGCCGAGCGTGCAGGTCACCCGGCTCGGCGATATCGCCAGCGTGCGCCCGGGCTCCACCATGAATTCGATCAACCACTATACCATCCAGCGCGTCATCGACGTCGCCGCCAATGTCGAAGGCCGCGACCTCGGGTCCACCGCCGCGGAAATCAAGCTGGCGATCGCCGAGGTGCAAAAGGACCTGCCGTCCACTTCCAAGATCTATCTGCGTGGGCAGAACGAGGTGATGGAGAATTCCTTCCGCATGCTGGGCTTCGGCCTGATCCTGGCGGTAATCCTGGTCTATGCCGTGCTGGTCATTCTGTTCCAATCGTGGGTCGACCCGTTCATCATCATGATGGCGGTGCCCGGCGCGCTGATCGGCATCGTCTGGACACTGGCCATCACCGGGACGACGATCAATGTGGTGTCGCTCATGGGGGCGATCATGACCGTCGGCATTTCGGTTTCGAACTCGATCCTGGTGGTGAGCTTCGCCAACGATCTGCGCGGCCGCGACATCGACCTCACGCCGCTGCAAGCGGTGATCGAGGCCGGCAAGACACGCCTGCGCCCGATCCTGATGACCGCACTGGCGATGATCATCGGCATGGTGCCGATGGCGCTCGGCCTCGGCGAAGCCGGCGAGCAGAACGCCCCGCTCGGCCGCGCCGTCATCGGCGGCCTTGCGGTTGCAACCTTCGCGACCTTGTTCCTGGTGCCGATCTTCTATGTTCTGTTACGGCAAAAGCAGCCGGCTCTGCATACGCTCGACCAACGATTTGCGGCGGAAGCAGCCGGCGCATCGACCGGAGATTTCGCCCATGGTTAGCCTGCGCTCGTCGAAGCTCTCTATGTTTGGTACGGGAGCGATCCTGGTCGCCGGGCTGGTGGTGGTTTATTATCACCTCGCCCGCAGCCAGGAAATCTCGGCGATCCGCGAAGCAAAAGCGCTCGTCGCGGACCGCGGCCCTCGCCTCGAAGTGGTGACGACCACCGACGGGCCGCGAATTCGCACCATCAAACTGCTGGGAGATGTGCGCTCCGGCACCAGCGTCACGCTTTATGCCAAAGTAGCCGGTTACCTGAAGTCCATGTCGGTCGATAAAGGCGACATGGTGGAGTCCGGCCAGATCGTCGCCGAGATCGAGTCGCCCGAGCTCGATCAGCAATATGCCGGCGCTTCCGCCGACCTCGCCAACAAGCGGCGCAACTTCGCGCGGCTTAAGGAACTGTATTCCAAGGGCAATACCACGCAGGTGGCGCTGCTACAGGCGGAGACCGACGCGACGGTATCCGAGAACACCGTCGGCGCGTTGGCGACCACCAAGTCCTATCAGACCGTGCGCGCTCCGTTCTCGGGGCGGGTGACGGCGCGCTTCGCCGATCCCGGCGCGCTCGTCACCAACGCGCAGACCAATTTCGTCGGCGCCATGCCCATGGTGACGATATCGGACGACAGCAGAGTGCGCGTCTATACTTACTTGCAGCAGGCGGACGTTCCCTTCGTGCATGTCGGCGACGTCGCCGAGGTTTCGGATGCCAGCAACCCGGATCGCAAGCGAACGGCAAGCATTACGCGCATGACCGGCGAACTCGACCCGAAGACCCGCACCATGCTGATCGAAATCCACATCGACAACCAGGACGGGTTTTTCGTCGCCGGAAGCTTCGCCTATGTGTCGCTGAAAGTGCCGGTGCAAAGTTATCCGCAGATCCCGGTGACCGCGCTTCTCACCCGCGGCAATGACAGCGTCGTCGCCGTTCTCGACAATGACGTGGTGCGCTTCCGCCCGGTGAAAGTCGCGTCGACCGACGGCAGCACCGTGAGCCTCGCCGACGGATTGAAGGCGGGAGAGAGGGTCGCCATCAACGTCCCCGACGAGGTGACGGACGGCAGCCGCGTGCAGGCCATCAAGACGGCGAATGCTTCGCAGACGGGAACCTGACGACCAACAAGATCTTTACGCCGTTATTCTCGTTGCGCCGCAGGTGTGATTAATGCCGGTTTTCCGGGCGTGCTTGCATACAAAGGACCGGCAAGGTAATGAAAGCGCGCTCGCGCGGTACATCGCGCTCAAATGAAAACAGGTTAAAATGCATCATTGGCTTGCTGTTTCGACGATCGGCGTGTTGCTCACCGGAAGCGCGAGTGCAGCGGTCTTCGCGCCGGAATCGGCCGGCCGGAATGCGCATCCCGCCTATGTCAGAGACGGCGCCGCGCCGCTAGTCCGTCAAAGCCAAGCGCAAACGCCTCCCGCCGCGGCAACACCGCCGGCAGCAACGGCGCCTTCGGCACCTCAACACATCGAGACGACGGTGTACGATTCCTGGGCGGTGACATGTCAAGATGGGGCGCGCCCGGCCAGCGGCGCGGCCAAGAAGACGTGCATGGCCCTGCTTCGCGTGATGACCGAGGACCGCCGTCAGGTGCTGATCGGATGGCAGATCGGAACCAACGAGCAAGGACGTTATGTCACCGTCATTCGCGTGCCGACGGGATTGGCGATCCGTAAGGATAATCAGACTACCGGCGGAGGAATTCTGATTCAGAACGGGGTGGAATTAAAATTTGGCAACGGCACCGCGCGCAAGTTGAACTTTGTTTCTTGCAATCCGCAGCAATGCGCAGCCGAAGCTCCGGTTGATGACGCCTTCATCAAAGATGTCGGGACCAACACTACCGCGACGGTAACCGTGTACACCGTGAGCGGGCAGGGAACTCCGTTCGAAGTGCCGATCAAAGGCATCGACAAGGCGATTTCGTCGACACGCGGCAAGTAACGCGCGAGCC
>JAXDNZ010000432.1:0-3377 GCA_034669185.1 Hyphomicrobiales bacterium | reverse complement strand
CTCGCCGATCGCGACGGTGAGCCGGCCGTCGCGCAGGTTGGCGGCGATCCCGGTGCGGCCGAGCCTGGCGTTCGCGACCGTGATGCGCGCCGCCGAAAGGCGCAGGTCGAGATCGAAGTCGGTGAGGCCGTCGATCGCGATCGGCTGCCGGCTCCAGTCGCGGTCGTTTCCGCGCATCACCTCGATGGTCGACAGATAGGGGGAGAGATCAAGCGAGTCGGCCGCGAGCGTGCCCTTCACGGTCATGCGCGGCTCGCTGGTGAAGGCGAGCACGCCTTCGGCCGAATTGCCGTCGAGCTCGATATTGACCTGGCTGAACGCGAAGCTGCCGCCGCCGATGATCGTCTGCGCCTTGAGCGCGAACAGGCCGAAGCCGCCGCCCGGCAGCGGGTGCCGCCCGGCCCAGCGCAGCGCGTTGCGCAGCGAAGGACCGTCCGCCGCCATCGTGCCTTCGAGCTTGAGCGTCGGCCGGTAGCTCATGTGACCGTCGAACGCCACCTTGAACGGCGCGCTTGCGAGCCGCACCTTCAGGCCCGAGCGGTCGCCGGTCAGCGCGGAGAACAGATCGCCCGCGCTCGCACTGACGTCGAACGGCTCGCCGCGCCACGCAAAACGGCCGGTCGCGCCGAAGCTGCGCACGATCGACGGCCAGGCGAGCGACACCTCGATGTCGGAGAGCGTTTCGGTGACGCCGTGCGCCGCGTCGGTGATCGTGATGGTCCCGCCGCTCATGCGGATCTCCGAGAACGTCATCACGGGATCGGATTGCCTTGCGCCGGGCTTGAGCGTGCGCGCGAGCGTCCCGACCAGGCTCGACCAGTTGGAGCCGCCGTCCGCTTCCAGATTGATGGCAAGGCGCGGCCGCGTCAGCGCGACGTCGGCGGTCTCGATCTGGCCGATCAGCAGCGGCAGCAGGCGCAGCCGCGCGGTCAGCCGGTCGGCGGCGAGCGCGGGCTTGCCGTCCCGGTCGTCGCCGAGCACCACATCGTTGAAACTCACCGTCGCGGTCGGGAACAGCGACACCGACACGTCGCCGCGCACGATCGGCTCGAGCCCGGTAACGCCGCGGATCTCGGCGATGACCGTGTTGCGGACCTTCTCGGCCGGAATGAAGGCCGACGCGGCAAACAGCGCGGCGATGCCGGCTGTACCGACGGCCGCAAGGGCGAGAGCAAGGCGCTTGAAGCCGGTTGCGGCTGGCACGAGGGTTTCCGGTAAGGGGCGCGGCCGGCCGACTATAACGGCCGGCGACTCTCGCGCAACTTGGCCACCCTCTGTGACGCTTTCGTGGCCGCTTGTGCGCGGTGCAGAAGATCAGGCACGCGCGGCCGCCTGCGTCTTGGGCGCCATCAAGCGTCTCTGGCGATACAATCTTATATTGTATTCGACTTTCGATGACATTACCGTTGCGAGCCTCGCAACGCGGATCGCATTCCGAAGGCTTGCTAGGGAGGGTACCATGTCAATCGAAGCGACCCGAGAAATCTGCCGCCTGCGGACGTCGCTGCTCGGATTTGTGTTCGTCGGTATCGCTTTTGCCGGCGGTGCCAATCCGGCTGCCGCACAGGCGCCGAAAGTTCAGCCGATTGCAACAGAGGTCAAGGTCCCGGCCTTCTATCTGCAACGGCTCAGGACCGCGCCGCCTGACATCAAGGTGCGTATCGAGGAGTTGCAGAAAGAGGCCAAGGCGAAGGGCTGGACCTTCCCGGTCGCCTATACGGCCGTCGCAGGGCGCGATCTCAAGACGCTCACGGGCGAGAACCCGCCGACCGAAGCTATCCTGAAAAAGGTCCCGGAGATCAACGCGCAGGCCAAGCGCATTGTCGATCTCTATCGGCAAGAACTGATCAAATCGAACATCAAGGTGGCGGCCGTCGCGTGCAACGCGAACCTTGCAAGCTGGGACTGGCGCACCAAAGGAAAGGTCACGCCGCCGAAACTTCAAAGTTGCGGCGACTGCTGGGCTTTCGCGAGCGCCGGTCAGGTCGAGTCGGCCTTCCTGATGGCGGACTGGCCGACCTCCGACCTCTCCGAGCAGCAGATCCTGAGTTGTTCCAACAGCGGCGATTGCACCGGCGGCCGCCGCTGGGACGCGTTGCCCTGGGCAAGCCACACCGCCGTCGCGACGGAAACGAAGTATCCCTACGAAGGCGGCGTGGCATCGGCGTGCAAGGCGAATATCGTCGGCGACCACAAGCTACTCGCCGCCGGCTGGATCGACGGTTCCGGCGATGTCGCCAGCGAGGCGACCATCAAGGCTGCGCTGTGCCAGTACGGTCCGATCTCGGTGAGCATCTTCGCGACGCCGGCACTTCAGCATTACGGCGGCGGCGGCGCCGTGTTTAACGAGAACAAGAACGATTCCGGCACCAACCACGCCATCCTGGTCATCGGCTGGGATAACGCGAAGAAGGCCTGGCTGATCAAAAACTCATGGGGTACCGGCTGGGGTGACGGCGGATATGGCTGGGTTCACTTCGGATCCAATAATATCGGCCGATTTCCGGTATGGGCGCAGGCCGCACAAAAGAAACTCATCTTTTCGCCAGCACTGCTGTCCGAGGTACGGAAGCTTCATGAGCTGACGCTGCCGCGCTAGCACCGTCCGGCCGATATCGGCAAGGATGACGACGATGGGTCGTGCGCTCGCCCGCGCTTTCGTGGCTATGCTCGCCGCTACGGCGGCGAGCGGGATGGCGCCGTCCCACACCAAGATATCGGTACCGAGCGATATGTCGCCACTTACTCCTGCAGCCGACGAGCCGGTGATCGTGCTCGATGAATCGACCACCGCGACCGCGACCGTCACCGTCGGCGGCCGGGTCCAAATCCGCCTGCGGGCGCAATTCGGGACGGGGTATAGCTGGGCGTTGCAGAGTTCGCCGCCGACCCTCAAATCCCGCGGCGATCAGATCGAACAGACCGGCGGACCGCCCAGAGACGGCGGATCCGACATTCAGGTGTTCTCGTTCGAGGCGGCATCGTCGGGTACGGCGCGGCTCGACTTCGTCTATCGTCGGCCCTTTGCGCCAAACGACCCATCGGCCAAGCACGCGACCTTCGAGATCAGAATCGTCGCGCGTTAGTCCGGCCAGCCCGTTTAGTGCGTCAGTGTGTTGGCGACCTTGTAGCTCGCCGCCGTCTTGTCCTTGATCTCGTCGAGCGTCACGCCGGGCGCGAGCTCGATGAGCGTCATGCCGCCGCCGCCGCGGTCGATCGAGAACACGCCGAGGTCGGTGATCACCATGTCGACCACGCCCGCGCCGGTGAGCGGCAGGGTGCATTTGGGCAGCAGCTTCGCCTCGACCGTGCCGTCCTTGGCCTTGGCGGAGTGCTCCATGATGACGACGACCTTCTTCACGCCCGCGACGAGGTCC
>JAXDNZ010000431.1:0-3562 GCA_034669185.1 Hyphomicrobiales bacterium | reverse complement strand
CATCCTCTCGACCTTCTGGGCCAACTGGTACGACATGCAGGTCAAGACCGTGCAGTACGGCGCGGGCGAGCGCGGCAAACGCTCGCGCGTGCATGGCGAGCTGGTGTGCGGGCCGGAGACGCTCTCTGAAGAGCAACTCGCGAAGAACCGCTGCGATTTCGGCGCCGACATCCGCGCGCATCCGCTCGACGACGATTACCACAAGGCGCGCTCGCCGCAGTGGGACAAGATCACGGTGCCGCTGTTCTCGGCGGCGAACTGGGGCGGACAGGGTCTGCACCCGCGCGGCAATTTCGAGGGGTTCGTTCGTGCGGCGTCGAAGGAGAAATGGCTCGAAGCGCACGGACTCGAGCACTGGACGCATTTCTACACCGACTACGGCCGCGAGCTTCAGCGCAAGTTCTTCGATTTTTTCTTGAAAGGCGAGGACAGCGGCTGGGGCCGGCAGCCGCGCGTGCTGTTGCAGGTGCGTCATCCGGGCGAAAAATTCGTCGCGCGCGAAGAGAACGAATGGCCGCTCGCGCGGACCAGGTGGACCAAGCTCTATCTGAATTCGGCTGATTTCTCGCTCACCCCCCACCCTCCCCCGCAAGCGCGGGACGGAAGGGAGGGGGCCGACGCGCGCGTCACTTTCGACGCACTCGGCGAAGGCGTCACCTTCATGACGCCGCCGATGAAGGCCGAGACCGAGATCACCGGCCCGGTCGCTGCGAAGTTATTTGTATCGTCCTCGACCCGCGACGCCGACCTGTTCCTGGCGCTGCGCCTGTTCTCGGCCGACATGAAGGAGATCGTGTTCCAAGGCGCGATCGATCCGCACACGCCGATCGCGCAGGGCTGGCTGCGCGCCTCGCACCGCAAGCTCGATCCGGAACTCACGCAGCCGTACCGGCCCTATCACACCCACGACGAGAAGCAGCCGCTCGACCCCGGCACACCGGTCGAGCTCGACATCGAGCTGTGGCCGACCTCGATCGTGGTCCCGACGGGCTATCGTGTCGCGCTCACGGTCCGCGGCAAGGACTACGAATATGGCGGCGGCTCCGGCGGGCGGCTGTCGAACTTCAAGAACGAGCTGAAAGGCTGCGGCCCGTTCCTGCATGACGATCCGGCCGACCGGCCGAGCGCAATCTTCGGCGGTCAGACCACGCTGCATTTCGGGGGAGACAGGCAGGCCTGCCTGCTGTTGCCCGTCATACCCTCGAAGTAGCGTGTTGCTTCCGTCACCAGTTTGAACGAGCATTGACCGACAAGAAACCAAAGCGAGGGAACAACATGAGCCTCAACCGCCGCACCGTCCTGAAAGGCGCGCTCGCGACAGGCGTCGCCACATCGGCACTGAAAATTCCGGCCGCGGTCGCGCAGCCTGGACCCATCAAGATCGGCTTCCTCACCATCAAGACCGGCCCGCTCGCCTCGGGCGGCCTGCAGATGGAGCAGGGCCTCACGGTCTTCCTGAAAGAGCGCAACAACATGCTCGCCGGCCGTCCGGTCGAGCTGCAGACCGCCGACACCGCCGGCAATCCGGCGCAGGCGCGCACCAAGACGCAGGAGCTGGTCGAGCGCTTCAACGTGCATTGCCTGATCGGTCCGCTCGCAGCCTTCGAGGCGCTGGCGATCGACGACTACATCCGCTCCTCGAAGACGCCGATCCTCACGGTCGCCGGCGCCGAGGACATGACCCAGCGCAAGGCCAACCCGTGGCTGGTGCGTGCCAGCTCCACCTCGGCGCAGCCGAGCCATGCGGTCGCCGACTACGCGGTGAAAGACCTCAAGCTCAAGCGTTGCGCCACCATCGCGGACGATTTCGCCTTTGGCCACGAGAACGTCGCGGGCTTCCAGCGCGTGTTCGAGGACGCCGGCGGCAAGGTGGTGCAGAAGCTGTGGTCGCCGCTCAACGCGCCCGACTACGGCACCTATATCTCGCAACTCAAGCCGAACATCGACTGCCTCTATACCGGCCACGCCGGCTCGAACGGCCTGAAGATCATCCGCCAGCTTTCCGAGTACGGCCTCAAGGGCAAGTTCCAGATCCTCGGCGGCTTCACACCGGTCGATGAATCGCTGCTGCAGCAGATCGGCGAGGACGGGCTTGGCGCCATCACGGGCTGCTGGTACTCGGCCGAGCTCGATTTCCCGATCAACAAGAAGTTCGTCGCCGAAATCCAGAAAGACTACAAGGTCGACCCCGGCGTCTACGCGGCGGAGACCTATGTGAGCGCCGAAGTGCTCGAGCACGCCCTGAAGTCGATCGGCGGCAAGGTCGAGGACAAGGACGCCTTCATGAAGGCGCTGAAGGACGCAAAGGTGCCGGACACGATCCGCGGCCCGGTGAGCTTCGACGAATACGGCAACGTCGTCGGCAACTCCTACATCCGCAAAGTTGAAAAGAAGGGCGGCAAATACGTCAACGCCGTGGTCAAGACCTATCCGAACGTGAGCCAGTTCTGGACCTACAACAAGGACGAGTTCCTCAAGAACCCGGTCTATTCGCGCGATTACCCGCCGGCGAAGAATTTGGAGTGACAGCGTAGCGCGTCATGATTTTCGGCCGCGCGCTTCTTCTTTCCCCTCTCCCCGCGAAGTGGGGAGAGGGTGCCAAGCGAAGCGAGGCGGGTGAGGGGCTTCTCACGACGCACGGCCCCTCACCCGTCGTGCTGCTCGCCAGCGCTCGCAGCGCGACACCCTCTCCCCGCTTCGCGGGGCGAGGGAAGTAAGATGCAATTCTGGATCCTCCAGACGCTCAACAGCATCGCATACGGCGGTCTGCTGTTCCTGTTGTCGTCGGGCTTCTCGCTGGCCTTCGGCCTGATGCGAATCCCGAACCTCGCGCATGGCGGCTTCTTCATGCTCGGCGCCTATCTGGGCGCCACCATCACGTATCACGGCGGCAACTTCTGGCTCGCGGTTCTCGGCGCGGGGCTTGGCGTCGGGCTCATCGGTATCCTGTTCGAGCGGCTGATCCTGCGCCGGCTCGCCGGCAACGTGCAGGGTCAGGTGCTGGTCACGCTCGGCGTCTCGTTCATCATCGCCGACCTGTGTCTGCTGATCTGGACCGGCGATCCGTGGACCATGGCGTCCCCGGACGCATTCCGGCGGCCGCTTCTGCTGGCGGGCTTTGCATTCCCGACCTTCCGCCTCGTCGTGCTCGCCATCGCGCTGGTCGCCGCGGTCGCGCTCTATGTCCTGATGGAACGCACGCGGCTCGGCGCCATGATCCGCGCCGGCGTCGACGACATGGAGATGGCGCGCGGCGTCGGCATTCCGGTCTCGCTGCTGTTCACGGTCGTGTTCTGCCTCGGCGCCGTGCTTGCCGGCCTCGGCGGCTCGCTCGGCGCACCGATGCTCAACGCCTATCCGGGCCTCGACGCCGACATGCTGCCGCTGGCGCTCATCGTCGTGATCCTCGGCGGAGCCGGGAGCCTGCTCGGCGCTCTCATCGGCAGCTTCGTTGTCGGCTTTCTCTATAACTTCGGGATCGCGCTGTTTCCCGACCTCGCCTACTTCATCCTGTTCCTGCCGATGGTGCTGGTGCTCGTGTTCCGGCCGCAAGGCTTGTTCG
>JAXDNZ010000430.1:0-2970 GCA_034669185.1 Hyphomicrobiales bacterium | reverse complement strand
ACAGTCGTCGGCGCATTTGCGTCGGGCGAAATTCTGCAGGTTCTGTTCTTCGCCATCCTGTTCGCATTCGGCCTGCAGGCGCTCGGCGAGCGGGGCAAAACGCTGCTCAACGTCATCGACCAGGCGTCCTATGCCCTGTTCGGCGTGGTCGGAATCATCATGAAGGTCGCGCCGATCGGCGCGTTCGGCGCGATGGCATTCACGATCGGCAAGTACGGGATCGCGACGCTGTTGTCCCTTGCCCAGCTGATGCTGGCTTTCTACGCGACCTGCATCATCTTCGTCGTCTTCGTGCTTGGCTTTTTCGCTTGGCTCGCCGGATTCAACATCTTCAAGTTCATCCGCTACATCAAGGAAGAGCTTCTGATCGTGCTCGGCACGTCGTCTTCCGAATCCGTGCTGCCGCGCATGATCGCCAAGATGGAAAATCTGGGCTGCGAGAAATCCGTCGTGGGTCTCGTGATTCCGACGGGGTATTCGTTCAATCTGGACGGCACATGCATCTACCTGACGATGGCGGCTCTTTTCCTGGCGCAGGCGACCGGCACAGACCTGACCCTCGCTCAACAGCTCGGCATTGTTGGGATCCTGCTCTTGACCTCGAAGGGCGCAGCCGGCGTGACCGGCTCTGGCTTCATCGTGCTTGCCGCAACGCTGGCGAGCGTCGGGACGATTCCGGTCGCCGCGATCGCGCTCATTCTGGGTGTCGACCGCTTCATGTCCGAAGCGCGAGCGCTCACAAATCTGATCGGAAACGGCGTCGCGACGGTGGTGGTCTCAAAGTGGGAAGGCGCGCTCGATACCGAGAGAATGCGGGCGCACCTCAACAATGAGACGGAAGCCGAGGCCAACGTGCCCGAACAGGTGCTGGTCGAAGACGACATCGCGCAGGCCGGGCCGCCAAAGACGCTGACCACGTGAGCGATAGCGGGAGGCCGGATATGACGCGCGCATTGCTCCTGATCGCGAGCTTGCTGATCGCGGTGTTCGGCCTGCCTGATCGCGGCCGGTCCGCGGAGGCGAATTGGCCCGATACGCTGACGGTCGGCACGGCGTCACCCGGCGGGACCTACCATGCGTATGGCGAGGGGCTCGCGCGGCTGCTCACCCGCAGGCTTGGTCTGCCGGTCTTTGCGCGCGAGACCGAAGGGCCGGTGGAAAACCTCAGGCTGCTCGAGGCCGGCGAGATCGACCTGGCATTCGTCACGCTCGGTATCGCGCAGCAGGGGTGGAGCGGCAGCGGCGACTGGACCGGCGGACGACAACTCCGCAACGCGCGCGCGATGTTTCCGATGTACGACACGCCGTTCCAGTTCGTCGTGAATGCCGATGCCGAAATGCGCTCGATCGCGGATCTCGCCGGCAAGCGCGTCGGGATCGGCCCGCAGAACGGCACCGGCGGCGTTTACACGCCGCAACTGTTCAAAGCGATCAAGACCGATGCGAGCTTCGTGACGGGAAGCTGGACCGATCTCGCGGCACGGCTCAGTACGCGCGAACTCGATGCGCTGGTCGTGGTCGCGGGCGTTCCGGTGCCCGAGGTCACGGAGCTGGAAAAGAAAGGGAACATCCGCAACCTGTCACTGACACCGAGCCAGATGGTGGCCGTGCGTCTCGCGCTTCCGGAGCTTGCACCCTCGCTGATCGCGGCCGGCACTTACCCCTCGCTGCGGCGTCATTACCAGACGGTGGGCGTCTACAATTTCGCGGTCGCGCGAGCGAACCTGCCCGAGGACCTTGTCTATGCGATCCTCGACGTGGTCTTCAGCTATCACGACGACATGATGCAGGTTCACCCCGCCGCGGCGGAAACCGTCCCGTCGAACTTCACGCGCAACACGATCCTGCCGTTCCACGACGGCGCGAGCCGCTGGTACAACAACAAGGCCACAATGGGGGTCGTGCGGGGCGATTGACGGCAGGGCTGCGCGCTGCGGAACCTGCGACTTTCTCTTTCGACCTGCGGCGGCTAGAATCTGCTCATGTTCGTCACCTTCTTCTCCGAGCTGAAACAGGCGGGCGTGCCGGTCACGCTGCGCGAATACCTCACGCTGATGGAGGCGATGGAGAAGGATTTGGCCGGCCGCCGCGTCGAGGACTTCTACTATCTGTCGCGCGCCACGCTGGTGAAGGACGAGCGCAATCTCGACAAGTTCGATCGCGTGTTCGGCCATGTGTTCAAGGGGCTCAGCCTGCTGGAGCAGGCGCTCGCCGCCGACATCCCCGAGGAATGGCTGCGCAAGCTCACCGAGAAGTACCTCACCGAGGAAGAGAAGAAGCAGATCGAGGCGATGGGCGGCCTCGACAAGCTGCTCGAGACCCTGAAGAAGCGGCTCGAAGAACAAAAAGGCCGCCATCAGGGCGGCAAGAAGTGGATCGGGACGGGGGGCACGTCACCGTTCGGCAACGCGGGCTATAATCCGGAAGGCATCCGCATCGGCGGAGAAAGCAAGCACCGCCGCGCCGTGAAGGTGTGGGACAAACGCGAGTTCAAGGACCTCGACGACCAGGTCGAGCTCGGCACGCGCAACATCAAGATCGCGCTGCGGCGCCTGCGCAAGTTCGCGCGCACCGGCGCGCCCGACGAGTTCGACCTGGACAACACGATTAAAGGCACCGCCCACAAGGGCTATCTCGACATCCACATGCGGCCGGAGCGGCACAACTCGATCAAGGTGCTGGCGCTGTTCGACATCGGCGGCTCGATGGACTGGCACATCAAGCTGGTGGAGGAGCTGTTCTCGGCGGCGCGCACCGAGTTCAAGCATCTCGTGCATTTCTACTTCCACAATTGCCTGTACGAGAAAGTGTGGAAGGAGAACCGCCGCCGTTTCCAGGAAACGACTCCGACCTTCGATGTGCTGCACAAGTATCCGCATGACTACAAAGTGGTGATCGTCGGCGACGCCTCGATGAGCCCTTACGAGATCACCGCGCCGGGCGGCTCGGTCGAGCACTTCAACGAGGAAG
>JAXDNZ010000429.1:0-6297 GCA_034669185.1 Hyphomicrobiales bacterium | reverse complement strand
TTCCGCGGTGCGGCGGGGTTGGCGGTACGACAGCGACGAAGGAGCACGTTCATGCGTTCGACACGTTGGTTGGTAGCCGTTGGACTCGGCTTCATCGCAGTGGCGTCGATGACGTCTTCTGCCAAGGCGCAAGTCGATCCCGGCATGATGGAGGCGATCAAGGCGCTGCGCGGGGGCGGACATGTGATCGTCTTTCGCCATGGCGCCACGCACCCGGATCAGGCCGACACCGATCCGCTCAATCTCGACAACGTCGCAAAGCAGCGCCAGCTCAACGACGCCGGCCGCGCCAAGCACAAGGAAATCGGCGACGCTTTCCGCAAGCTGGGAATCCAGGTCGCATCGGTCCACACCAGTCAGATCTACCGTGCCATCGAGACGGGGAAGCTCATGTTCCCCGACCTTGTTCCGCAAGCCACAATCGATCTCGTCGAGGTTGGACAAGTGTCTACGCCGATCGAAAACAACCGCCGCATCGCCGCAATGCGCAAGATCGCCGCAACGATCCCGCCGGCCGGCGCCAACGTGGTCCTTGTGACCCACCGGCCGAACATCATGGAGGCGTTCGGCAAGGACTGGTTCGACGTCCGCGAAGCCGAGGCGTCGATCTTCAAACCCGACGGCAATGCCTATCGCCTGATCATACGCGTGAAGGCCGATGACTGGGCCAAGGCGGCACAAGCGGCCAACTAGAACCGATCCTTCCGTCCGCGTACCGCGGCGAAGACCTTCGCGGGGTCCGCGCCTTTGAGATCGACACCGGCCGCGACCGCCGGCACGTCGGCGCGCAGGAACGGATTGACGGCCTTCTCCTCGGCGAGCGTCGTCGGGATGGTCGGCTCTCCACGCCCCACGAGCTGCGTCACGGCGTCGGCGCGCTTGCGCAGGGCCTGATTGTCCGGCTCGATGCTCAGCGCGAAGCGGCAGTTCGCGGCGGTGTATTCGTGTCCGCAATAGAGCCGCGTGTCGTCGGGCAGATTGCGGATCTTGAGCAACGACCGCCACATCATGTCCATCGTGCCTTCGATCACGCGCCCGCAACCGACCGAGAACAGCGTGTCGCCGACGAAGGCGAGCTTGTCGGCACCAAAAAAATACGAGATGTGGCCGGCGGTGTGGCCCGGCGTTTCCAGCACCTTGCCGGAGAGCCCGCCGACGCTCACGGTGTCGCCTTCGGCGACCGTCTCGTCGATGTTGGCGATCTTTGCGGCTTCGCCGCGCGGTGCGACCACGCGGCAGCGATGCTTCTCCTTCAGCGCCGCGATGCCGGCGGTGTGGTCGGCGTGATGGTGCGTGACCAGGATATCGGTGAGCTTCCAGCCGGTCGCCGCCAGCGCCTTCTCGATCGGCGCCGCCTCGGGCGCATCGATCGCCGCGGTCGCGCCGCTTGCGGCATCGTGCAGCAGGACGCCGTAATTGTCCTTCAGGCAGAGAAACAGCTTGGTCTCGGCGGGCATGGCGACTTGCGACTCCTGCGTTAGGGCGCCAAGTTAACACGGCTCAGGCCTGCATTGCAGCGCCGGAAAGACCGCCATGCTCGACGTCGTCGACCTGCGAAACTTCTACGCCCAGCCGCTCGGCACGGTGGCGCGCCGCTTCGTCGGCCGCGGCATTCGTGCGCGCTGGGCCGACACGCGCGCACAGCGCATCGTCGGCGTCGGCTATGCGACGCCCTATCTCGGGCTGTTCCGCGAGGAGGCCGAGCGCTGCCTCGCCTTCATGCCGGCCGCGCAAGGCGTGGTGAAGTGGCCCTCGGCGCGTCCGACGCTGTCCACGCTGGTCGAGGAACTCGACCTCCCGCTGATCGATGCGGCCGTCGACCGCGTGCTGCTCATCCATGCGCTCGAAATGGCGCGTGACGCCGAGGCGTTGCTCCGCGAGGTGTGGCGTGTGCTGGCGCCCGGTGGGCGCTTGCTGGCCGTGATTCCGAACCGGCGCGGCGTCTGGGCGCGCGCCGACACCACGCCGTTCGGACACGGACGGCCGTATTCGCGCTCGCAGATCACGCACCTGTTGCGCGAAACCTGGTTCACGCCGGCGGGCTGGGGCGAAGCGCTCTATCTGCCGCCCATCGCGCGCAGCTGGTTTCTGCGTTCGGCGGTCGCCTGGGAGCGCAGCGGCGCGACCATCTCGGCGCCCTTCGCTGGCGTGCACATCGTCGAGGCGACCAAGCAGGTCTATCGCGCGATCCCGGCGCGCCGCGAAGCGCGGCGGCACCTGGTGCCGGCTCTCGAACCGGTGCTTGCGCCGTCACCCGGAGGCGCGGCGCGTACCGGCTGATCAGCCGTTGTCGGGTCCCGACTCGTCACCGCCTTGGGGCGCGCCCTGCGGCATGTCTCCGCGCGGACCGCGGTGGCGCCGGCGCCGGCGATGCAGCGGGAAACGATCCGCCTGGTTGTCGTGCCCGTTCGGGCCGCCATTCGCCGGCTGCGGCTGTGCCGGCGCTCCGCCGGTGATGAAGGCCGGCAGGCTATCGACATTACCGGGCTCGCCGACCGGCTGGCGCGGCTGCTGCTGGGGCCGATGCTCCTGCGGCTGGCCCTCGCGGGTTTCCCGCGGCTGTTGCTGATAGGGCTGGTTGTCGCGCTGCACGAAGGGCTGCGCGTTTGGCGGAATATAGGGCTGCGGTTCGCGCGTGCCGAACGGCGCTTCGCTGCCGAAAGACGGCTGCGTATCGTCGCCGTCCTCGTAGTTCTCCTCATTGCGTTGCGCGAACTGTTCGTTCCCGCCTTCCGGACGCGGCTGGTAGCCCGGATTGGCTTGGCGGAACTGTTCCTGCGCCGTCGCGATCAGGCGCAAATAATGCTCAGCGTGCTGGAAATAATTCTCGGCGGAGATCAGGTCGCCGGAGGACTGGGCGTCGCGCGCAAGCTGGAGATATTTTTCCGCGACGTGGTTCGCGGTGCCGCGGATCTTCACGTCGGGACCGTTCGATTCATAGACCCGCGTGAGCGGATTATGGTTTCGGCGATTGTTGTTGTTGTTGTTGTGATTGTTGCGCCCGCCGCGCATGCGCTTGTTGTGATGCTGATTGTGATGCTGACCGTTTCTCATGGCGTGTTGTTCAACGACTCCTCGAATTCGCGGCGTCTGTTACGCGCCGATCTCTTCCCAGCCTCACCGGCTTCCACGCCGGACACGAAAAATCCATCGGCCTCGCCGAACCGGCATGAGGCCTATTTCTCACCTGCGCCGACAGGCGATGAAGCGCGGTCGTTCTGAACATTCTCTCCGGCCGCGGCTGCCGCGGCTTAGCTCACCTTTTCGTCACGCGCGCGACTGGCGACAAGCCCGACACGCGCCAACTGGTGAAAGCATTCGAATCCCGTGCGGCGAAACCGTTAATTCCTCGAAAGGAAGTTCCTCATTCGCCCCGTTTGCGCCACTGCCTCTCGGAGCTTCGCTCCGGGCCTCTCTCGGCGGCGCCCAAATTCCGGGATCGATTCCGTGACAGGAACCTAGTCGGTCTTGTGTGACATTCCAAGCGGTTTTTTTGGGTTCCCGTCCGGGCAGATGGTCCGTCATCGGGCTGACAACGCCGTCGCCGCGAGGGCGCGAACGATAAAGGAAAGATCGGGGCGGGTTGCGGCGATCGCAAGGCCCTTGGCTTCAAGCTCCGCCGCGACCGCGGCTGCCTGTCCGGCCCCGATCTCGACAACCAGATGGCCGGTGGGCGCGAGGAGCCTTGGCGCATCCGACGCGATGATCCGATAGGCCGCGAGCCCGTCGGCGCCGCCGTCGAGCGCGCGGCGCGGGTCGTGCTCGCGCACCTCGGGAGCCAGCGTCGCGATCTGCGCGCTGGCAATATAGGGCGGATTCGAGACAACGAGATCAAACGGGCCGGCAAGCGCCGTACCGAAATCCGAGACGACGAACGCCGCACGCGCACCGAGGTCCAGCGGCCCCGCATTGGCGCGGGCGACGTCCAGTGCGCGCACATCGATATCGGTGCCGACCGCATAGGCGTTCGGCAGTTCACTCAGCAGTGCGAGCAGGATCGCGCCCGATCCGGTACCGAGATCGGCGATGCGCAGCGGCCGCGTGCGCGACCCGGTGCGGCCCACCAGGTCGAGCGCCAGTTCGACGATCGTCTCGGTCTCGGGACGCGGCACCAGCACGTCCGGCGTGACTTGCAGCGGCAGGCCCCAGAACTCGCGCACGCCGACGATGCGCGCGACCGGCTCGCCGGCAAGCCGCCGCGCCGCAAACCGCTCAACCTGGCTCGCGGTCAAATCCGAAAGCTGCTGCGGCGCGGCTGCCACCAGTCCGGTGTGATCAAGCCCAAGCGCATGCCCGATCAAAACGCGCGCATCGAGCTCCGGCGATTCGATACCGGCGATCCGCAACCGCTCGGCGAGCGCGCGGCGCGCCTGCGCGACCGATGCGCCGCGCAGCGTGGCGGTCACGCCTCCTCCGCCGCCAGCAGCTCGGCCTGATGTTCGGTCACCAGGGCGTCGATGATCTCGCCGAGCGCCTCGCCTTCGAGGATCTGCGGCAACTTGTAGAGCGTCAGGTTGATGCGGTGGTCGCTCACGCGCCCTTGCGGAAAATTGTAAGTCCGGATCCGCTCCGAGCGGTCGCCGGTGCCGACCTGGCCGCGGCGCGCGGCGGCGCGTGCCGAATCCAGCTTCTGCCGTTCGACCTCGTAAAGCCTGGTGCGCAGCACCGCCATGGCCTTGGCGCGGTTGCGGTGCTGCGAGCGATCCTCCTGCATGGCGACCACGATTCCGCTGGGCACATGCGTGATGCGTATCGCCGACTCGGTCTTGTTGACGTGCTGGCCGCCCGCGCCGCTCGATCTGAGCGTGTCGATCTTGAGGTCGGTGTCCTTGATCGTCACGTCCACGTCCTCGGCTTCCGGCAGCACCGCGACGGTCGCGGTCGAGGTGTGGATGCGGCCGGAGCCTTCGGTATCGGGCACCCGCTGCACCCGGTGCACGCCCGATTCGAACTTCAGCTTGGCAAAGGCGCCGCGTCCCTTGATCTCGGCGATGATCTCCATGTAGCCGCCCATGGTGCCTACGCTCGCCGAGATCAGTTCGACTTTCCATCCGTTCTTGGCGGCGTAGCGCTCGTACATGCGGAACAGGTCGCCGGCGAACAGCGAGGCCTCATCGCCACCGGTCCCGGCGCGGATTTCCAGGATCACGTTGCGCTCGTCCATCGCGTCCTTGGGGATCAGCGAACGGCGGATATCCTGCGCGAGCAGCACACGTTTGCGCTCCAGTGCGGGCCGTTCGCTTTCGGCGAGCGCGCGCATCTCGGCGTCGGTGGCGGGGTCGGCAAGCAACGCATCGAGGTCGGCGATTTCGTTCTCGATGTCGCGGTAGCTCCTGATGGTCTCGACCACCGGCGAGAGCTCGGCGAACTCGCGCGAAAGCTTCACATAGGTGTCGCGCTCGGGCGCGCCCGAAAGCTCGCCTTCGACCGTCTTGTGGCGCGCGACGAGCGCGTCGAGTTTGGATTGCGGCAGCATGTGTGGCGTTCAGTAAAAGACGCAAGCGGACCGGACAAGCCCGGCCTTCGCGACTGCCTAGAGCTGCAGCCCTTCGGCGGCCGCGAATGCCTCGATTTTCTCGCGCACGGCTCCCCTGGGGCCAGCGCTGTTGAGCAGCGGATCGACCAACGACGCCACCTTCCTGGCATCGAGGTCGAGGATCATGGCCTTGACCGGTCCCACGGCCGAAGCTGCGATCGACAGCGAGCGGAACCCGATCGCGATCAGCGCGAGCGCGCCGATCGGCTGCGAAGCGAGTTCGCCGCACAGCGTCACCGGCTTGCCCGCCACGCGCGCCTTGTCGATGATGCTTTTGAGCGCGCGCAGCATCGGCGGCGAGATCGGGTCGAACCGGCCCGCGAGCTTTGTGTTGCTGCGGTCGGCCGCGAACATGAACTGCATCAGGTCGTTCGAGCCGACCGAGAGGAAATCGACGCGCGTGAGTAACTCCTCGAGCTGATAGAGCAGCGCCGGCACCTCCACCATCACGCCGATATGCACCCGCTCCGGCAAAGCGTGCTTGTGGCGGCGCAGATGCGTCAGTTCCTTTTCGACGATCGCCTTGGCCTGATCGAATTCATCGACGGTGGCGACCATCGGAAACATGATGCGCAGTTCGCGGTTGGCCGCGGCGTCGAGCAGCGCGCGGACCTGCGCGCGCAGCAATCCGGGCCGGTCGAGGCCGAGACGGATCGCGCGCCAGCCGAGCGCGGGGTTCTCCTCCTCCTCGTCGAAGCGCATGTAGGGCAGCAGCTTGTCGCCGCCGATATCGAGCGTCCGGAAGGTCACCGGGCGGTCGT
>JAXDNZ010000428.1:0-7519 GCA_034669185.1 Hyphomicrobiales bacterium | reverse complement strand
GGCGGCGCGGCCGGGTTATGACCGGTAACGGTCGAGCCGGTCGTACCAGCTCGGCTCGCGTCCACGCATCGAGCCGACCAGGATGCCGAGCGCGAAGCCGATGCCGACGCTGAGCGCGATCATCGCCTTGGGATGCCGGCCGACCTGCTCGGTCACCATATCGTCGATATCGGCGGCGCCGTCCTGGACGCGGGCGGCGACGTCCTGCGCCATGTCGCTCGCCGAGCCATAGGCGTCCGCGGCCGCGCTCTTGGCCTGGTCGTACAGGCCTTCCGCCTGGCGGCCGGTCTGCTGGGCGACTTCATCGGCCGCTTGGCCCGCGCCCTTCATCGAAGTCTCGAAACTCGAAGCGGCCATGGGCACATCCTCCTGCGGTGTGAGATGACCGGGGGCAACTCGCGCGGAACAAAAGAGTTTCATTGGCCTCCATTCCGCCCCACTCCGTGATATGGTGCCGGCAAATCCGCCTTTTCGGTGCAAACGGTTCTGCCCATGCTCAAATCCGTCATCCGGTTTGCCGCCGCGCTGCTCTTGTTCGCGATCGCAGGCGAAGCGAGCGCGCACCCCCACGTGTGGGTGACGATGAAGAGCGAGCTTGTCTACGCGGCCGACGGTACGGTCACCGGCGTGCGTCACGCCTGGACCTTCGACGACATGTTCTCGACCTATGCGACGCAAGGTCTGGAGAGCAAGAAGAAGGGCGAGTTCACCCGCGAGGAGCTCGAGCCGCTCGCCAAGGTCAACGTCGAGTCGCTGAAGGAATACGACTATTTCACCGTCGCGCACGTGAACGGCAAGAAAGCCGCCCTGAAGGAGCCGGAAAACTACTGGCTCGACTTCGCCGGCGGCGTGCTGACGCTGCATTTCACCTTGCCGTTCGTCACGCCGGTCAAGGCGCAGAATCTCGACATCGAGATGTACGACCCGAGTTACTTCGTCGACTTCTCGTTCGCCGCAAAGGATCCGGCACAACTCGTCGGCGCGCCGGCGAGCTGCAAGCTTGCGGTGCTGCGCCCCGGCGAAGGCTCGACACAGCCGCAAGCGAGGTTGGGCGAATCCTTCTTCAAGGACCTTGCTCCAGGGACCAACTACGGCGCGCAGTTTTCCAACAAGCTCTCGGTGAAATGTCCGTGACATCCTTGGCCGGTGGGCGCAAGGCAACACGATTTTTGATCCTTCTCGCGGCAGCCGCCTGCCTCGCGGCGCTCGGCGTGCTCGACGCCGCGCTGGCGCAAGGCAATCCATTCGGTGGACCGCGGCCGCCTGCCGCGCCGCCGCCAAGTGCTGACGGCTTCGTCGGCTGGCTTCTCCTCAAGCAGGCCGAGTTCTACCAAAAGCTCGCCGGCACGATCCGCTCCGCCAAGACCGATGGCAGCGCAGTGTGGCTGCTGATGGGCATCTCGTTTGCCTATGGCATTTTCCACGCCGCCGGTCCGGGGCACGGCAAGGCGGTGATCTCGTCCTATCTCGTCGCCAACGAGGAAACCTGGAAGCGCGGCATCACGCTCTCCTTCGCCTCGGCCTTCGTGCAGGCGCTGGTCGCGGTCCTTGTCGTCGGCATTGCGGCGGCGCTGCTCAATGCCACCGCCAGGACCATGAACAGCGCCGTGTGGTGGATCGAGATCGTCAGCTATCTGCTGATCGCCGCAATGGGCGCGCGGCTTCTTTGGACCAAGGGTCGGGCTTTCTGGAACGAGTGGCAATTCCTGCGTGCGCCGAAAACGCTGGGCGCGGCCGCGACCGTGTCGCACGCGCATCATCACCACGGTCATGATCATCACCACCATCATGGTCACGACCATCATCACGCCGATCCCGCGCATGGTGAGCCCGGCCACGTGCATGACGAGCATTGCGGCCATGCGCACGGTCCGACGCCGGATCAGCTGTCCGGCCCCGGCGGCTGGAAACGCGGCCTGATGGCGATCTTCGCGGTGGGCCTGCGGCCGTGCTCGGGCGCGATCCTGGTGCTGGTGTTCGCGCTGGCGCAGGGCATCTTCTGGGCTGGAATCGCCGCGACCTTCGTCATGGGCCTCGGTACCGCGATCACGGTCGCGGCCATCGCGACGCTCACGGTCACGGCGACGGCTTTCGCGGCGCGGATCGCCGCAACGCGCACTGGCTATGGCTCGCTCGCACTGCGCGCGATGGAAGCCGGAGCCGCCGCGGTGGTGCTGCTGTTCGGCGTCGCCCTGCTCGCGGGCTACATGACAACCGAGCGCATGGTCGGCCTTTGAGCCCGATCGTCACACGCTGCTGCATCGCGGGCGGCGGGCCGGCCGGCATGATGCTCGGCCTTCTCCTCGCGCGTGCCGGCATCGACGTCGTCGTCCTGGAGAAGCATGCCGACTTTCTGCGTGATTTCCGTGGCGACACCGTCCATCCGTCCACGCTCGAACTGATGCGCGAGCTCGGGTTGCTGGAGGATTTCCTCAAGCTGCCGCACCAGGAGGTCTCGCGCCTGACGTTTCAGGTCGGTGCCGAGCGCATTCCGATGGTGGATTTCAGCACCGTGCCGACGCACTGCAAGTTCGTCGCGTTGATGCCGCAGTGGGACTTTCTCAATTTCATCGCTTCGCAGGGCAAGCGCTATCCGGCGTTTCATCTGCGCATGCAGACCGAGGCGACCGATCTCATCATTGAGAACGACGTCGTCAAAGGCCTGCGCGCCAAGGCGCCGGGGGGCGGGATCGAGATTCGCTGTGACCTCGTCGTCGGTTGCGACGGCCGCCACTCGACCGTGCGCGAGCGCGCCGAGCTCATCGTCGATGATATCGGCGCGCCGATCGACGTGCTCTGGTTCCGCCTGTCGCGGCGCGACACCGATACCGATGAAAGCACCGGCCATCTCGAGGCCGGGCAGATGATGGTGATGCTCAACCGCGGCGACTACTGGCAGTGCGCCTACGTGATCCCGAAGGGCGGGATCGAGAGGGTCAAGCACGAAGGCCTGCCGGCCTTCAAGGAGCGGGTTCTGGCGCTGTCGCCATTCCTGCGCGACCGTATCGAAGAGATCGCAAGCTTCGATGACGTAAAGCTGCTCACCGTGGCGATCGACCGGCTGCGCGAGTGGCACCGGCCGGGACTTTTATGCATCGGCGACGCCGCGCATGCGATGTCGCCTGTCGGGGGCGTCGGCATCAATCTGGCGGTGCAGGACGCCGTCGCGGCGGCGAACATCCTGGCCGAGCCGCTGCGCTCCGGCACCGTCACGCGCGAACATCTTGGCGCCGTGCAGGCGCGCCGCGCGTTTCCGACACGGGTCATCCAGCGGATGCAGGTGATCGTTCAGGACAGACTGCTGTCTCCCGCGCTGTTGGGGACAGCGCAGCCGAAGCCGCCATTCGTGATGCGGCTGATCCGATGGTTTCCTCTTCTGCGCCGGATCCCGGCGCGCATCGTCGGCGTCGGTGTGCGCCCCGAGCACATTCACACGCCTGACGTCGGCGTCACACAAAGCGCGGGATGAAGC
This sequence comes from Hyphomicrobiales bacterium, assembly GCA_034669185.1. Taxonomy (GTDB): domain Bacteria; phylum Pseudomonadota; class Alphaproteobacteria; order Rhizobiales; family Xanthobacteraceae; genus PALSA-894. The sequence continues at coordinate 4,047 of JAXDNZ010000428.1, read as the reverse complement.
CGCCGCCTTTCGCGTCGACGTGACACAGATGGGGCGCGCCGAAATGTTGCGGCGCGAGCAGCGCGCCCGATCCGGCGCAGTTTTCCAGCAGCCTGCGCCGTGACACCCGCGCGGTCTCCTGATCGAGACACGCGAAGCTGTTCCAGGTCGGATGATAGACCTGGATCGCATGGTGGATCACGTCGCCGCAGAAGAACGCCTTGTCGTTTAGCGAATCAAGCTTGATGACGAAATGTCCGGGGGTGTGGCCGGGCGATGGCTCGATTGCGATGTGCTCCTCGATCGGCTGCGCTCCGTCGACCATCTTGCACAGGCCGGCTTCGACGATCGGGAGGACGCTATCGCGCAACGCGCCACCGATGGCCGGCCCCTTTTGCGGATCGCGATCGATCGCGAGGAAATAATCGTAATCCGTCTTGCTGAACACGTATTTGGCGTTCGGGAATGTCGGCACCCATCGGCCGTTGTCGAGCCGGGTGTTCCAGCCGACGTGATCGACGTGCAGATGGGTGCACATGACCATGTCGATCTCTTCCGGCTTGACGCCGGCGGCCGCGAGTCGCTCGATATAGGGCGTGTTGAGATTGTCCCAGAACGGCCGGTACTTGCGTGACTTGTGGTTGCCGACGCAGGTGTCGATCAGGATCCTGCGCCCACCGATCTCGACCAGCCACGAATGGATGCTGAGCTTGAGGTAGCCGGTCGCCGGATCGAAATGGTCCGGCGTCATCCAACTCAGGTGTTCGGCGATGATCTCGTCGCGCCAGTCGGCAAAGAACGTCCGCGCCTCAAAAAAGAACCCATAGGTCTCCTCGATGCGCGTGAGTTTCGCCGCGCCGACCCTCGCCGTCGTCATGTTGATGTTTCCTGATCTGCTAATCGTGATGGTGGAAGTCTTGCGGTTGCAGCTCGATCGGCTGGCCGTGCGGCGTTCGGTCGGCGGCGTGGTCCCAGGCGTGCTGATAGCGCGACAGCGTCGCGGCGTCGACGACACCCTTTTCGGCGACGAGGCGTTCGAGTGCGTTCACCCAATGGCGGTAGTATGTCTCGCCGGTGTCGGGATCGCCTGCCGCCTGCGCGCGCTTGATCTCTTGCGACAGCACCGCCGCCCATTCGGGCCAGGTGAACATGTGACGCTCGTACAGCGCGAGGGTCATCGCGAAGGCCTGCGCCTCCCACGGCTCGCGGAACACCGGTCCTTCGGCGTCGCGCGGAATGCCCGGGAGTGCTTCCGCGGCACGGCGCGCGGCTTCAACGTCCATTACGCCGGCTCCAGATACGGCTCGAACGCGTCGACGGACACCGTCACGGTCGGGTCGGCGTCGGCGCCCCACAATTCGATGCCGGTAAACACCACCGTGTAGAGCCATTGTGGATCGTCGCCCGCGCCGGTCGCGGCGGAGTCCGGGAAAACCTGGCCGCCGTGATTGAGTTCGACGACGCCGACGTGCCCGCGCACGTATCGCGGCAGTCGCGTGTGCGTCACCGGATTGATGTTTTTGGCGCGTACGCGGTCGCCGATCTTGAATTTCGCGGGTGCTTGCGCGGCGCGCGCGAACTTGCCGCGCGCCATGATGCGCTCGACCTGGTCGCGGGTAAACTTGCCGCGCGGAGGCAATTTCGTTTCCTTCAACGCGTGGCCAGCCTTCACCTCATCGGCGGCGATGTAGCCCTTGTCGACCAGCAGGTTCTCGAATCCGAGCAGCCACTTCTTGTAATACGAACTGCCGAGATAGACATGCGGCGGCAGAGCCTCGCGATAAAAGCGTGACGTGTCGATGTTGAACGCGCCGGCCGCGCCCATCGCTCGCACCAGCGCCATCACGCGGCCTTCCCATTTTTCGTGGAACACCGGCTCATTCGGCTCGATCTCGACCTTGCCGAAGCCGTCCATCCCGCCCATGTCGTGCACGCCGTTCATGAGGGCCTCTCACCTGTCATTCCGGGGCGCCGCGTGGTTATGAGTCCCGGCTCTCGCTTCGCTCGGCCGGGATGACGACCGATAAAGTTCATGACGGCGCGCCCGGCGTTTTCGGGAATCCGGTGCCGATCATCGAGTCGCGTGTGACCAGTTCGGCGAGCTGTTGCTCGCTCCAGCCCTCGGTACCGGGAGGCCGCATCGGCAGCACGAGGAAGCGCGTTTCGGCGGTCGAGTCCCACACGCGGATTTCGGTCTCCTTCGGCAGCGTGATGCCGAGATCGGCGAGCACGCCGCGCGGGTCCTTTACGGCGCGCGAGCGATACGGCGCCGCCTTGTACCAGACCGGCGGGAGGCCGAGCACTTCCCACGGGTAACAAGAGCACAGCGTGCACACGACCATGTTGTGGCGCGAGGCTGTGTTCTCCACCGCCACCAGATGGTCGCCGGTGCGTGCCACATGGCCGAGAGTGCCGACCGCCTTCGTGGCATCCTCAAGCAAGGCCTTTTTGAACTCTGGATCGCTCCACGCCTTGGCGATGACCCGCGCGCCGTTGTGCGGGCCGATCTTGGTCTCATAGGCCTCGATGATCGCGTCGAGCGCCGCCGGCTCGACATAGCCCTTTTCGGTCAGGATCGATTCGAGCGCCCGGACGCGGATCTGCATCTCGGACAGTTCCGAGCCATGCTCGTGGTCATGATGGTGGTGGTCGTGGTCGTCATGGTCGTGTGCCATGCGAGGCTCCGTTTTGCGCTAGTATATAGCAATGAATGCCGCGCGCATCATCCAGCTGGCCGCGCACATCGATCGCCTGAACACGGCGGTGGGACGTGCGGCCTCGTGGTGCGCGCTCGCCATCGTGCTGCTCGGCTTCGCCGTTGTGCTGATGCGCTATGTGCTGGGTCTCGGCTCGATCTGGATGCAGGAGGCGATCATCTATGCGCACGCCGCGCTGTTTCTGCTGGCCGCCGCTTGGACGCTGAAGGAAGGCGGTCATGTGCGTGTCGATGTGTTCTACGCCGCTGCCTCGCCGGGTGCGAAGGCCTGGGTCGATCTGCTTGGAGCGCTGTTGCTGCTGCTGCCATTTTGCGTCGCGCTGATCTGGTTCTCTGTGCCGTATGTTGCGCGCTCGTGGGCGATCCTCGAACGCTCGCGCGAAACCAGTGGGCTGCCGCTGGTTTTTCTGCTGAAGACCCTGATCCCGCTGTTTGCCGCGCTGCTGGCCCTGCAGGGCCTTTCGCAGGCGATCAAATCGGCCGCGATGCTGATGATGCTCCGCATCGGACGTCGCAGGGCGACGCGGAAGGCAGCGAGCTAGCCGATGCCGCTTCCTGAACTTCTCGCTATCCTGATGGTCATCGCGGTCTGCAGTCTGCTGATGGCCGGCTACCCGGTCGCGCTGACGCTGGGCGGCGTATCGGTCATCTCGGCGCTCTGCGCGCATGTACTCGGCGCGATGGACATCGGCCTCCTCGGTGCGCTGCCGCCGCGCATCTTCGGCGTGATGACGAACACGGTGCTGCTCGCGATCCCGCTGTTCATCTTCATGGGCGTGATGCTGGAGCGCTCAGCCATAGCAGAGGACCTGCTCGAGACCATGGGCCGGCTGTTCGGCGCGCTGCCGGGCGGCCTGGGCATTTCGGTCGTGCTGGTGGGCGTGCTGCTCGCCGCCGCCAAGGGCGTCGTGGGCGCGACCGTGGTGACCATCGCGCTGATCACGCTGCCGACCATGCTGCGTCACGGCTACGACAAGCGCCTTGCGGCCGGTACGGTCGCCGCAACCGCGACGCTCGCGCAGATCATGCCGCCCGCGACCGTGCTGGTGTTGCTCGGCGACCAGCTCAACAATTCCTATCAGGCGGCGCAGCTCGCCCAAGGCAACTTCGCGCCGGCCTCGGTCTCGGTCGGAGACCTGTTCGCAGCCGCGATCGTGCCGGCGCTGATGCTCGTCGCGCTCTACATCCTGTTCCTCGTCATCGTCGCAATGGTGCGGCCGAAGGCGGTGCCGGCGATCCCAGTTGCGCCGGGCATGCCCGGTCTCGCGCTCGCCCTGAAAGTCGGCAGCGCGATGGTCGCGCCGATCCTCCTGATCGTCGTTGTGCTCGGCTCGATCCTGATCGGCCTCGCA
>JAXDNZ010000427.1:0-3669 GCA_034669185.1 Hyphomicrobiales bacterium | reverse complement strand
AGGATGGTTACTTGCCGAAGATCTTGAAGATGTAGATCAGGTAGGAGAGTTCCTGGCCGCTCGTCGGCGTGGTGCGGCTGACGAAGTCGAAGACCTTGCCGTCCATCAGACCGTAATTGGCAATGCGCTCGACGCGGCGGTTCTTGTCGAAGTAGACCGCGACCACGCGCTGATCGACGACCTTCTCGGGCAGGAAGGAGGTCTGCTCGGTGCGCGAGGAGATGTAGTAGAACACCTCGCCGCTGACGGTCGCGACCGTCGAGGGCGTGCCGAGCGTGATCAGCACCTGTTCCTGCGGTGCGCCGAGCGGAATCTGCTCCAGCGCGCCATCCGCCAGGATGTAGCCGCGCTGGTAGTTCTGGGTGAAGCAGCCGCCGAGCAGCAGGCCGAGCGCGAGCGCTGCGGCGAGCGCGAGATGGCGGTGGACGCTGTGACCCATGCGACTCGTGCCTTCGCGGGCGCTCTTGCGCCCGAATTGCCGTTGACGTACCTCGCAGCCCTGCGAATTGCAATCCGGCCCGGAACCGGGCCGGCGCAATCATTAACGCTGCAAAAGCCGATGATTCTGCCCCGATTTCGCCGTAACCCCGATCAGCGCAGCATCGCGGCGCTCTATGGCGCCATCGTGGCGCAGGCGCGCCACCCTGCGTTCTACGGCGCCTATGGCGTGCCGGACACGGTGCTGGGCCGCTTCGACATGGTGGTGCTGCACGCGGTGCTGCTCGTGCGGCGGCTGCGCGGCTCGCAGGCCGTGCATGCGCTGGGGCAGGGCGTGTTCGAAGCATTCTGCCGCGACATGGACGACAACCTGCGCGAGATGGGGGTGAGCGACGTCGGCGTTCCGCGCGAGATGCGCAAGCTGGCGGAAGCGTTCTACGGCCGCGCGCGCGCCTATGAGGCGGCGCTCGGTGAGGAGAGCGACGAGGCTTTGGTCGCCGCGCTGACGCGCAACGTCTACGCCGACACGGTGGCGCCCGTTGCGGCTGCGGCGCTCGCGGCTTATGTCCGCGCGGCGGCGCGAACGCTGACCGGTGCGGATGACGCGGCCTTGGCGCACGGCGAGGCGTGCTTGCCCAACCCCGAAGATTTTGCGGCGCCCGCAGTGCGCGCCGCGGAGTAGCGCGATGACGACGCAACCTTGGAGCGTGATGGTCCGACTCGACGCGGTCCCGGAGACCGGCAGGCGCGTCGAACTGGAGGCCAGCGAGGCGGTCCGTGCGGCGGTCGCGAAGGCGGCGCATGTCGACGCGATCGGCATGCTGTCGGCGGCGTTCGAGCTCACGCGCCGCGGCCGCGATGGCCTGCGCGCGGTGGGTGCCGTGCGTGCAAAGGTGCACCAGACCTGCGTCGTCTCGTTGGAACCGGTGGTCAACACGGTCGAGGAAGCAATCGACGTGACGTTCGCGCCGCCGCGCGGGGCCGCGCCCGATCAGGAGACCGCGTCGGACGACGGCGATGAGCCCGTCGCCGGCAGCATCGCCGGCGACGATCCGCCCGAGCCGCTCGTCAATGGCGCGATCGATCTCGGCGCGCTGGCGACCGAATTCCTCATCCTCGGCATCGACCCCTATCCGCGCAAGGAAAGCATCGCGTTTACGCCCCCGGCAGCCGACAGGGATTCGGCGGGCCGTCCCTTCGCGGCGCTCGCAGCTTTGAAGAAGACGAGCAAAGTCAAGGACTAACGCTGACGCGACGGCAGGCCTCTGCGACAATCGCTTTGTGTCCGAGCGGCGAGCGGCTATTGTCTGCCGCTACGGGCGGTCATCATCTCTGGCGCGAGGGGACTTCGCTCAAGAAGGCGCCCAGGACGGTTCATGGCTCAAAAGGTCCGTATTGCGCTCGATGCCATGGGGGGCGATGTCGGGCCGACGGTGGTGGTCGGCGGGGCAGACATATCGCTCGCGCGCCATCCGGACACCGAATTCGTGCTGTTCGGCGCCCAAGGCGAGATCGCGGCACTGCTCGCGAAATATCCGCGACTGAAGGCCGCCTCGCGCGTTGTCCATACGGACGTCGTGGTCAAGATGGACGCCAAGCCGAGCCAGGCGCTGCGGCATGGCCGCTGGAAATCGTCGATGTGGCTCGCGATCGATGCGGTGAAGAAGGGCGAGGCGGATGTCGCGGTGTCGGCAGGCAACACTGGCGCGCTGATGGCGATGGCGAAATTCAACCTGCGCACGATGCCGGGCATTGAGCGTCCGGCGATCGCGGGGCTTTGGCCGACGCTGAAGGGAGACTCCATCGTGCTCGATGTCGGCGCCTCGATCGGCGCCGATGCCGATCATCTCGTCGATCTCGCCGTGATGGGCAGCGCGATGGCGCGCGTCCTCTTTGATCTCGAACGGCCCACGGTTGGCCTGCTCAACATCGGCGTCGAGGAGGTGAAGGGGCTGGAATCGGTGCGCGAGGCCGGCCGCATCTTGCGCGAAGCGAATCTTCCCTTCCTCGACTATATCGGGTTCGTGGAAGGCGACAGTATCGGCAAGGGAATTGCGGACGTGGTGGTGAGCGAAGGCTTCTCGGGCAACATCGCAATCAAAGCCGCCGAAGGAACCGCGCGTCAACTCGCCGAATTCCTGCGGTCCGCCATGACGCGCACGCTGCGCGCCAGGATCGGCTATCTGCTCGCCCGCGACGCGTTCCAGGCACTGCGCGACAAGATGGATCCGCGCAAGGCGAATGGCGGCGTGTTCCTCGGTCTCAACGGCATCGTCATCAAAAGCCACGGCGGCACGGATGCCGAAGGCTTCGCGTCGGCGATCGATGTCGGCTACGACATGGTCCGCTACGCGCTGCGTGACAAGATCAGCCAGACGCTGCTCCGACATGCGCGCGACGAGGTTGAAGCCAAGGTCCCTGGAGCCGCATCGTGACGACACGCTCAGTGATCCTTGGTTGCGGCAGCTACCTGCCGCAGCGCACTGTGACCAATGACGACCTCTCGCGCATGGTCGACACCACTGACGAGTGGATCGTGCAGCGCACGGGTATCCGCGAACGCCATGTCGCTGCGGACGGTGAACTCACCTCCGACCTCGCGCTCAATGCCGCGCGGGCGGCGCTGGCCGCGGCATCCGCCGATGCGTCGTCGATCGATCTGATCGTGCTGGCGACCTCGACGCCGGACAACACGTTTCCGGCGACGGCGGTTGCGGTGCAGGCAGGCCTCGGCATCACGCGCGGGGCGGCGTTTGACCTGCAGGCAGTGTGCTCCGGCTTCGTCTATGCGCTCAGCGTCGCCGACGGACTGTTACGATCCGGCGCGCACAAGCGCGCGCTGGTGATCGGCGCCGAAACCTTCTCGCGCATCCTCGACTGGAACGATCGCGGAACTTGCGTGCTGTTCGGCGACGGCGCCGGCGCGGTCGTGATGGAAGCGCTCGAGCAGCCTGGCGCGCGCGACGATCGCGGCATCCTCACCGCGCATCTGCGCTCGGACGGCCGCCACAAGGCCAAGCTCTATGTCGACGGCGGCCCGTCCTCGACCCAGACGGTCGGGCATCTGCGCATGGAAGGCAAAGAGGTGTTCAAGTTCGCGATCGCGGCCGTCACCGACGTCATCAAGGACGTGTTTGCGGATACCGGCTACGGCGCGGGCGATCTCGACTGGTTCGTGCCGCACCAGGCCAACAAGCGCATCATCGACGGCTCGGCGCACAAGCTTGGAAT
>JAXDNZ010000426.1:0-5194 GCA_034669185.1 Hyphomicrobiales bacterium | reverse complement strand
AAGGTCCAGAAGCGCTCCGGGATCGCGAGCCGCCGCAATATCTGCTCATCGTCGACCGCGCGCGCGACCAACTCGCGGCACATCGCGTCGAGCTCGGCGGTCGGCGCCTCGATGTCGTTCTCGATCTCTGCGAGCGTGAAACCGTAGTAGGCGCGCTCGTCCCAATAGCGTGCGCCGTCAATGGTGTGGAAGGTGAAGCCCGCGGCTTCCGCCTTCTCGCGCCAGTCGGCGCGCTCGTCGCACGGGATGCGTTGCAAGGGATCAGCTGCCCGGGCCGTGGGACATCGAATGCCCGGTGGTGCCGAACCCGCTGCGCGGGGTCGATGGCGCGGAGGGTCCGCTGCTGCGTGGACCCGACGTGGTCGGCGCGATCGACGTCGACGTCGGGCTGGACGTGCGCGTGCTCGGAAACCAGGAGCGCGGCGACGAGTTCCTGCTGTCGTATGAGGTGTATGAGCGCGAGGAGTTCGACCAATGCCATGAGCCCCAGTTGCGACGCCGGCACGGCTGCGGCGCGGCGGCCGGATCGCCGGTCAGAGCCGACGGCGCGCCCGGGACCGCGGGCGTACTCGCGGGCGCCGGCTGGCACTGCGGCCGCGGCGGCATCATGTAGGCGCCGGCCGCCGTCGTGCCGGTCACGCCCATCAGCACCAGTGCGATCTGGCCGGAGCGTTTCATCGCGCAAACCTCACGTCGCCATCGAGGCGGCGTTGAGCAGGCCCGCCGTCACCGACACGGCACCGAGCCAGATCGCGGGGCCGAGCTCACCGGCCGCGATCCGCTGCGAGAGGTCCGGCACCGGGATGCGTGCGATGAAATACGACGCGATCTGCACGATTAGCGCGACGATGCCCCAGATCGCCATGTCGAAGACGCCATCCGAGTGCGCGATCGAACTCGTCATCGGCAGCGCGAAGCCGATGATGCTGAGCCCCAGCGAGATGGCGGCGCCCGGCACGTTGGCGCGGATCAGCGCGAACTCGTCATGCGGCGTGACCCACGTGTAAACGAACAGGTAGGCGGTCACGAGCACCGACGCGACGGCAAAATAGATCAGGAACGCAGGCAGCCCGCTCAGCGATTGCAGAACCATGATGGCCCTCCCTTCGGCCTATAGTGGGCGATTCGGGCAAAAAGGTTCACGGGTGCGCCGCATGGTGCCGATGCGATAAAGCAAGAAGCGGCTCTATGATCTTGATTTCACTTGCCGACGAGGGAGGAGATCATTGCGCCCCCTGCTCCTAAGGCGCGACGGCTGACAGCACCATCTGGGAGATCGTCAGTCCCGCATTGTCGAGCGAATGCGCGATCATCGGCGCGACGGTGCCGCGGCTGCGCCAGCGCAGCCAGCCGAAGATGCAACCGGCGACGAGATACTGCCCTACGCCCGGCCAGCTCACCTCACCGCCGGCCATCCAGTAATTGTAATGCATCGCGGCGAACAGCACCGTGGTCACCAGAAACGCGGCCCCGTTGCCGAAACGGAATTGAACGCCGCGCCACAGGAAGCCGCGAAAGAAGCTCTCCTCGACGAACGGCGACAGGACCAGCGTGGGCCAAGCTTGCATCACGAACCACCAAGGCGAGGTCCCGGCGGCGATGGCGGCGCGGTAGTTTTCGGCGACTGGGCCGGCATACCCGACGGACCAGACGAGAAGGCAGAAGGCCCCGTACAGCGCGACCGGGACCGCGAGCGCGAGCGCGACGTCGCTGACGCGCGGGCGGACCCAGCCCAGATAATCCCGCAGCGGAATGCGCGTCAGCCGGACCGCGAACACGATGATGAGAAGATTGATGCCCCATGCGGCAAGGATGCCAAGCACATGGAGCGCATAGGTGCGGTCCAGAAGCGCCTTCAGCCCTGTATCGTTTAGAACGCGGTCGTAGGCGCGCCCCTCGATCTCGAAGATGAGGACGTACCAGCCGAGCGAGGCCCACACGCCCCACGGCCGCCGGACCGGCGGCGGCGCGGCGGGAGCGGCGCCGCTGCGGTTCGACATCGCGCTAGGCACCCGGCGTCAGGGTCTTGGCGACGGCGTCGAGCCGCATGAGGCCTGCGAGCAGTCCTTCGAGTTCGCGCAACGCGATCATGGTCGGCCCGTCCGACGGCGCGTGGTCGGGGTCCTGGTGCGTCTCGATGAACACGCCCGCGACACCGACCGCGACCGCGGCGCGCGCCAGGACGGCCACGAACTCGCGCTGGCCGCCCGAGGATGTCCCCTGCCCACCGGGCTGCTGCACCGAATGGGTCGCATCGAAGATCACCGGCGCGCCGGTCTGCGCCAGGACCGGCAGCGCACGCATGTCGGAGACGAGCGTGTTGTAGCCGAACGAGGCGCCGCGCTCGGTGATCAGCACGTTGCCGTTGCCGGCACGGGTGATCTTGCCGACGACGTTCGCCATGTCCCACGGCGCGAGGAACTGGCCCTTCTTCACATTCACGGCCCGCCCGGTTTCGGCCGCGGCGACGAGCAGGTCGGTCTGGCGGCACAGGAACGCCGGGATCTGCAGCACATCCGCGGCTTCGGCGACCCGCGCGCACTGGGAGGGTTCATGCACGTCGGTCAGAACCGGCAGCCCGACCTTCTCTCGCACTTCAGCGAAAACCGGCAACGCCGCGTCGAGCCCAATACCGCGCGCAGCCGTGGCGCTGGTGCGGTTCGCCTTGTCGAACGAGGTCTTGTAGATGAGCCCGATGCCGAGCCGGACCGCGATCTCCTTCAAGGCCGACGCCATCTCGAGCGCGTGCGCGCGGCTTTCGAGCTGACACGGCCCCGCGATCAGCGCGATCGGCAACGCATTGCCGAAGCGCGCGTTTCCGATCGTCACGACAGGGTTGGGCTTGGCGGCCATGCGGATTCCTTACCGCATGGCGCCCAAAAAGAAAAAAGGCCCCGAACGAGGGGGTCGTTCGGGAGCCTCAGGCGACCAGGTCTCAGACGTAACCTGATGGTAGCGCGTCTTATCCCATGCGGGTTTTTCCAGCCGGTGAATCGATTTGCCGAAAATGCGCTAATCGCCGTTAAGATTTACGAAGGGTTGCCGCCGCGGTAGGCGCCGCTAGCGGCCCCGCTCGAATATCAGCGTCGCCCCAAAGGCCGCCTGGGGGCCGACGACGAGCATCCCGTGACGCGCGGCGGCGCCTCCGAGGCAGGATCGCGCCGTTTCCATCTCGCGCACGGAGAGGCGCAGCGCCGCCAGGCGCAGGCCGCGCGACACGTCCGGCGGCTCGGTGCCGTAGTGGAGGCGGAAGGCCGCCGGGTCCATCACCTGGATCTCGCCGCGCGGCGTCTGGAGGGTGATTCCGCTCGATGTCGATGTCAGATCGCTCACCTCGGCAAATGCCTTGAAGAACACGTGGTGGTCGGCCGGGTTTTCGGCGACGAACACGACCCCGGCGACGCCGGACACCGTGTTCGGATGCGACTGGAACGCCGGATTCCAGAAATTCTCCGGATGATGCTGCTGGCAGGTGAAGAACCCTGTCTCGGGCGCCTTCGGATCGGCCGCAAACGCGAGCGAGAACGCGACTTTCACGCTCGTACCGTCCGGGCGCTTGCCCTCGCGCTCGAAGTCGAACAGGTCGAAGTCGCCGATGCCCGCGGCGCGGAAGGCTTCCGCGTCGGCCTTCGCGCCCTTGCCTTCGAGCACCAGCATCGCCAGCCCTTGCTGGCGCGCGAGAAAATCGCGCGCGAAGACGCCGAACGAGAATGCGCGCGGCGCAGCGGGCGCGATCAGGCTGGGCGCGCCGACGGTCAACAGTTCGATGAACACGCCGGGGAACTGGACGATGCGGTTATGCGTGCCCCAGGGATGACGGTTGCGCGCGCCGACCGTGAAGCCCAAACGGCGATAGCACTCGCCCGCCGCATCGAGGTCGTGCACCGCGTGCACAATATGGTCGAGACCGCGCGGAATGCCGCCCTCCCCTGAAAGGCCGCGCAACGGGGCGCCGCGCGGCCTCGCGACCTTACTTTACCGACGAGAAGCTGGTGGGTTTCAGGAACTGGTTAGAGAACGTCATCACCAGCGGACCGTTCTTCTCGGTCTCGCCGCGCTTGGCGATCCATTCGGGGTCGGTCGAGAACGCGCCCCACTTCTTCTCGCGCTCGGCCATCGACTCGTAGGCGACCAGATAGATCAGATTGTGGTTCGATTCGCCGACTTCGGTGGTCCAGAAACCGGCCTGCTTGATGCCGTGCTTCTCGAACAGCTTGAGCGTGATGGTGTCGAACCGCTTGAGCAGATCCGGCAGGCGGCCGGGCATCGCGCGGTAGCTGCGCATCTCGTAGATCATGTGTCCTCCCGATTTCAATGATGGCCGCCGGCTGACCGGCGTTTCAAGGGAGCGGCATTTGACAAAGGAAGCGCGGCGCGCACAAGCCCGGCGGACGCAAAGCTAAGATACGCGAGTGAGGGTCCGCGGTTCAAACGTGTCGGCGTGCGGCGCCAAACAAGCTCCGGCCTCCGCAGCATGGTAGAGTTCGACCTCCGGTGCTGCGTCGGAACAAGCCCGCCCGAGGCATAGGACGGTTTTGTAATGTCGAACGAGCCATCCGACGCGTGGTTCAGGCACGCGAGGTTCACCACCGACTGGACCACGCATCACTTTGCGACCTGGGAATCGATCCTGCGCGACCGACGTGGCCGCATCAGCGACGCCCTGGAGATCGGCGCGTGGGAAGGCCGCAGCGCGATCTTCTGGCTCAACTATTTTCCGGCCTGCCGCGTGACCTGCATCGATACCTTCGCGGGCAGCGCCGAGCATCACCTTGCCTTTGCCGGCCATGTCGGCGAGATCGAGCAGCGTTTCGATGCCAATGTCGCGCCGTTCGGCTCGCGCGTGCAAAAGCTGAAAGCGAAATCGCAGGATGCGCTGCCGCTCCTCGCGATCGAGGGACGGCAATTCGACTTCGTCTATCTCGATGGCAGCCATCGCGCCGTGGATGTTTACGCAGACGCGTGCCTCGTCTGGCCGATGGTGCGCCGCGGCGGCGTGCTGCTGTTCGACGATTACACCTGGACCGACCTGCCGGACGAACGGGATCGCCCAAAACTCGGCATCGACACCTTTCTGCGTGCGAACGCTGGATCGTCACGCGAACTGCATCGCGCGTTGCAGATCCTGATCGAGAAGACGGTGTCCTGAACGCGACGGAGTCGCCTACCCGTCGGCGCCGCCGCGCCAGCGGCG
>JAXDNZ010000425.1:0-7671 GCA_034669185.1 Hyphomicrobiales bacterium | reverse complement strand
TAGTCGGACTTTTCTCTCTTGTTAGAGACTGTCCCGCCGAATCTCGATTTTCCGCGCCAAACGGGCATTCTTCGTAGGCCAACCGAAGTGCCAGACTGCTGGTTTATGGCTGGCAACGGCCGCTCGGGCCGGAATTCTCTGAACGACCTAACCCCACTTCGGTTCGGGGGCGCCGCTAGCCCGTCAGGCTCATAACCTGAGGGTCGTAGGTTCAATCCTACTCCCGCAACCAGAATTAGCCCGGTAGATCAGGCAATTACGGCTTGATTGCAGGGCTTTTCCTTTTCTGACAGCCCTTTCTCATCGATTGCCTTTCAGTACGAAGAAGCAAGACCTACCGCCGCTACCTCGCTTCCGCGCGTCCAATCTGCGCATCTGTGGTCGTTCAGGGCGCGTACTCGGGCCGCTTCGGCGTGAATACGTCGAGGTTCAGGACCGGCTCGTCACCGATGACCTCGCCCCAGTGCGTAACACCGCCGGGTATGACGACAAGGCCGCCGGGGCCGATCTCGTGCTTTTCGTCGCCGATGTAAAACATCATCCGTCCTTCAACGATGTAGGCGATCTGCTCGTGGGGATGGCTGTGTGGGCGCGGCTCGTGGCCCGGCATCAGGCGATGCAGCGCGACGGTCGCGGCCGAGCCCGAGAAGGCCTTCTGTTCGACACCCGGGCGGATCTGCTTCCACGGGATGGCGCTCCAGTCGATCTTGTGCAGGTCCATTGTGCGCTCCTTGTTATTTGGCGGCGCCGAGCACGCCGGTGGGCCGAACGAAGAGGAAGAGTAGCAGGATCGAGAGCGCGGCGACATTCTTGAAGCCTGCGCCGAGCAAAACCACCGCGAGCGATTGCGCAACGCCGAGCAGGATGCCACCGACGAGGGCGCCGAGCGGGCGACCGAAGCCGCCGACGATCGCCGCGATAAAGCCACTGATGGCGAAAGGCACACCGACATTGAAGGCGGTGTACTGGGTCGGCGTCACCAGAACGCCGGCGAGCGCACCGAGCGCGGCGCTGAGCGCGAACGAGAGCGCGAGCATCCGCGAGACCGGTATGCCTTGTAGGGCCGCGGCCTCGGCATTGATCGAGCAGGCGCGCATCGCCTTGCCGGTTTTCGTTGAGGCAAAGAACCAGGCGAGCCCGGCGATCACCAGCGCCGAGCAGCCGACGATCCAGAAGAACTGGTAGGAGAGCGCAATCCCCGTAATGCGCAGCGGCGGATAGTCGGTGAACATCGGCAGCGTGCGAGGCTGATCGCCTGCGGTGAGCAGTGTCAGTCGCTCGATTACGATCTGCGCTGCGAGTGTCGCAAGAATCATGACAAACATCGTGGACTTGCGATCCCACAGCGGCCGCACGACGAGCCGCTCTAGCACCATACCGATTGCCGCAACGACCACGATGGAAATGACCGCCGCGACGGGCAACGGTAGGCCGAACCGGGAGATCGCGATGTACGTGATCATGCCGCCGAGCATCACGAACGCGCCTTGCGCGAAGTTCACGATTCCGCTGGCGTTGTAGATGACGCAGAAGCCGATGCCGATCAGACCGTAGACGCAGCCGATGGCGATGCCGCTTGCGATGGACTGGGCGATGAGCTCAGGCATGCGCCGCCTCCATCGTGCCGAGATAGGCGGCGATCACGTCCTTGTTTTTCTGCACTTCGGCGGGGGTCCCTTCGGCGATCAGCTTGCCGAAATCGAGTACGGCTACTCGGTCCGCGATGTTCATCACGAAGCTCATATCGTGCTCAATCAGCAGCACCGTCACGCCCTGCGCGGCGATTGCGCGGATCAGATCCGCCAGCCGGCTCGTCTCGTTGCGGTTGAGGCCAGCGGCGGGCTCGTCGAGCAGCAGGAGCTTCGGTTCAGCGGCGAGGGCGCGAGCGATCTCGAGCAGGCGCTTCTGGCCGTAGGGCAGGGCACTGGCAGGTGTTTCGGCTTGAAACGCCAAACCGACGCGCGTCAGCAAACCATGCGCGATCCTGTCGACGCCCGCTTCAATAGCGCGTGCACGCCACGGCGTCAGCGCGCTGATCAGCCCGCCGCTGGTGTGCAGGTGTCGTCCGACCTTGACGTTCTCCAGCACGCTCAGCGTCTCGAACAACTGCGCAAGCTGGAACGTGCGGACGAGCCCCCGCCGCGCGGCCCGCTCCGGCGCAAGGCCAGTGATGTCATCGCCATCGAAGATCACGCGCCCTTCGGTCGGCACGCGGAAGCCGGAAATCGCATTGAACAACGTCGTCTTGCCGGCCCCGTTCGGTCCGATGATCGCCGTGATGCCCCCCTGCTTGATCTCGAGGGAAACGTTGTCGACTGCGACCAGGCCGCCGAAGCGCTGCGTGACTTTTTCAAGTTTAAGGAGGCTCATGCGTCCTCCTTTTTCTTGCGCGTAGAGAGGCTCGAGAGGGACGCGAGGCCACCGGGCGCGTAGATGAGGATCAGGATCAGCAGCGCGCCGTAGGCGAGGTCCTGATATTCGCTGAAGCGGCGCACCGTTTCGGGCAGTATCCCGATCACGAGTGCGCCAAGCGTGGCGCCCGCGACTGTACCGATGCCGCCGACATAGAGCATTGTGAAGGCGAGCACGACCATGTGCAGGCCGTAGACCTCGGGGCTGACGAAGCCAACTGCGTGCACGAACAGCGAGCCTGCAATCGCCGCATAGAACGCTGAGATCAAGAACGCGGCGAGCTTGTAGCGCGCGACATCGATCCCCAGCGCGCGGGCCGCATCCTCGCTGCCGGCGATGGCGACGAACGCCCGGCCGAGCCGCGAGTGGCGGATGCCGGCGGCGGCCACGACGCCGAGCGCAGCGATGATGATGAGGAAGATGAGGATCGCGCGGTCGGATGTCACGGTGAAGCGCCCGATACCGAGCGGCGGAATGCCGGAGATACCCATGTAGCCCTGCGTGACGGACTGCCACTGCACGGCGACCTCGTAGACGATGAGGCCGATCGCGAGCGTTGCCATCGCGAGATAATGCCCGCGCAGCCGCAGGGTCGGGTACCCGACGATCAGCGCGCAAAGGAGAGCACCAAGAATTCCGAGCGCGGCGGCGGGAAGTGGTTCCCAGCCGTGCGTCGCGGTGAGCACCGCGGAGGCGTAGCCGCTGATCGCCGCGAAGGCGTTGTGGCCGAACGAAACCTGTCCGGCGAAACCCATGAAGATGTTGAGGCCGGTGACGAACACGACGTAGATCGCCGCAAAATGCAAAACCGCGATGAGATAGCCGCCGCTGACGAAGACATAGATCACCAGCGCCGCGGCCGCAGCCCACAGCAGCGCGAGCACCGGCGCGCGGCGCGCCTCAGCCCAAATAGTAGTGAGCCAGGTCATCGTGCGACTTGATGGTGCGAGGATCGATTTCGGCGGCGATGCGGCCGACCGACATGACGTAGGCACGGTTGGCAAGCTTCAGGGCGAGCGGCGCCTTCTGCTCGACCAGGAGGATCGCGAGGCCTTCGCGGTTCAGCGCGCCGAGCTTTTCCAGAATTTCCTCCACGACCTTCGGCGCAAGTCCGAGCGAAGGCTCATCGAGCAGAAGAAGCTTCGGCTCGGACATCAGTGCGCGCCCGACTGCGAGCATCTGTTGTTCGCCACCCGAAAGTGAGCCCGCGACTTGCGTAAGGCGCTCCTTCAGGCGCGGGAACAGCGACAGCACGCGCTCGTGGCGGCGTGCGAACTCGGCCTTGTCGCCTAGCAGGTACGCGCCGAGCTCAAGATTTTCCGCAACGGTCATCGGCGCGAAGATGCCGCGTCCTTCCGGCACCAGCACGAGGCCCATTGCGGCAGCGCCAACCGGATTGCGCCGCGGCACATCCTTGCCGCGAAACCGGACTGCGCCGCCGGTCGCAACCAGCCCCATGACGGCGCGCATCAACGTGGATTTGCCGGCCCCGTTCGGTCCGAGCACCGCGACGAGTTCGCTTTCGCCGACGAACAGATCAACGCTCGAAAGCGCCTCGACATGCCCGTAGCGTGCAGAGAGCGCTTCGACTTCAAGGACGCAGCCGGCAGCAGTCACTTCGCGACTTCGACCTTGCCGTTCACGATCCTGGCTAGCAGCAGTGGGTTCTCGGTGATGCCCTGATGGTTGGTCGCGGAGAAATGATAGATGCCGGTTGTGCCCTGGAAATTGTCCATCGTCTCCAGCGCATCGCGCAGCTTCGCGCCGTCCGGCGACTTCGCCTTCTCGACGGCTGCGGCGGTGAGCATGACGGCATCCCAGCCGCGGCCGGCCCAGTTCGGATCGCGATCTTGATACTTGGCGCGCCACGGCGTGAGGAATTTACCGATCTCCGTTTTGAGCGCGTTGTCGGGGAGCGCTTCATAGACTTGGCTCGGCGAGGCGACGAAAAAGAACTGGTCGCCGAGCACTTCGGCCACCGGGCGGAACACTGCGATGTCCTCGAGACTCGTCAGCATCAGCATGTCGAGGCCGAGCTGCTTGATGTTCTTTGCCGCGGTCAGCGTCGTGCCGCCGAGGCCGATCTTGAGGATCGCGCGCGCACCGGCCGCATACATCTTCTGGATTTGCGGGCTCAGGTCCGCGTCGTCGGTCTTGTACTGCTCGATGCCGACGATCTCGATGCCGAAGTCCTTTGCTTCCTTTTCGGCGGCATTCTTCTGGGCGTTCGCGTACGGCGAGGGGTCGTGCAGTACGCCGATCTTCTTCACCTGCGTCTTCTTCTGCAGATACTCGAGCCGGGTGATGATCTCAAAACGGGGCGGTGGGATAGTGGTGAAGGCCCATTTGATGTGGTCGGGCTGCTGTGGAAGGATCGAGCACAGCACCATCGGCTTTTCGGCACGTACCACGAGGGGTGCGGCCGCGAAGTTGCCGGCAGAGACGCAGCCGCTCGCGAACATGTTCACATTGTCGGACGAGATCATCTTGCGATAGACGGTCACGGCCTCCTGCGGCTCGGAGCGATTGTCCTCGACGATCAGTTCGACCTTCTGCCCAAGAATTCCGCCCTTCGCATTCAGCGCGGCGATTGCCACCTCGACGCCATCTCGCCAGGCACGGTCCACGGTTGCGGCATACCCGGTGAGGCCGGCTGCCATTCCGATTTTGTACGTATTCTGTGCGTTCGCGTCGGTGACGCTGAGCACGAGCACTGCCGCGGCGAAAAGCCGTTTTGACTTGAGCATTGTCCCTCCGGTCGCTGTTGTTTCGTTGGCTTTGAGTATTCAGGCGAAAATGAACTCGCGCAAATTCGGGATGCCGAGACCTTCGTAGGCGGTTGAATTAAGCTTGAGTGAAATCGCCTTTGCACACGCGCGCAGGTGCAGTAGCTGCTGCTCCTCGACCGGATCGTGCACATGCTGCGTCATGCCGACCACCGCGATGACGCCGACGAGTTCGTTCTCGAAGTTGAGGATCGGGGCAGCAACGGTCGCGATGCCGAGCAGCGTCTCATCGGCAGCCACTTCGTAGAGTTGCTTGCGGACGGTCGCGAGCCGTTCACGCAGCTTCGCGGGATTGGTAAGCGTGCGTGGTGTAAGCGCCGGAAGCTTGCGCGACAGCACGCGGTTTTGAAGCTCGGGAGGCGCGAATGCGAGTGTGAGTCGCCCCTGCGCGGACGCATGGGCAGGCAAGCGAAAGCCGAGCTTTACCGAGATCATCACCGGATTGGCGAATTCCCATGCCGCGCTCACGATCGCGTCGCCGCTCGCCGGAATGCTGAGAACGATGGTCTGCCCGGTGAGATCGCGCAGCTTCATCGCATAGGGTTCGGCGAGGCGGCGCAGATCGAACTGCTCCATCGCGGCCTGCCCGACATGCGCGAGTTTGAGCCCGAGCTTGTAGAACTCAGTCTCGGCGTCTTGTTCGACAAAGCCGAGATATTTCAGCGTCGAGAGGTGGCGGTGCATCCGCGCCTTCGGCTCGCCAAGGTGATTGGCGAGCGCAGTGAGGCGCATCGGCTGGCCCGCTGCAGCGAGTGCTTCGAGGATTTGCCCCGTCATGACGACGGATTGTATGAGACCGCTGCCTTGTGCGCGGTCGTCGTCGGCAACGAGTTCGAGGGTGTCGGCCATTAGGCCCGGCTTTCGTCCCGATGTATCGTTATGCGATACTCATTGTTGGGCGCACCGTAGCAGGGGGTCCTAAGGTGGGTCAATCCAGGTGCTACGGTTGACCGAAGTGCGGCTCTCTCCTATCAACCTCAAAACATCGTATCGCTATAAAAAACATTTGCGCGGAGGAAAAGACCCGCATGTCGCATTATGCGTTGGCCGTCGATATCGGCGGCACGTTCACCGATGTGGTGCTGCGCGACGCGTCCGGCCGCACTTGGGTCGACAAGACACTGACCACACCCAAGAGCCTCGAGATTGGATTCTTCACCGTGGTCGATGCGGTGCTGACGACCGCCGACATCGCACCTGCTGCTGTCACCGACGTACTGGTCCATGCGACCACCGTCGTCACCAACGCGGTAATCGAGCGCAAGGGCCCACGGACCGCGCTGCTTGTCACCGAGGGCTTTCGCGACATTCTTTCGATCCGCGACGAGCATCGCTACGAGATGTTCGATCCGCAGATCGAATTTCCCGAACCGTTGATCGGGCGCGAGATGACGTTCGGCGTCGCGGAGCGCACGCTCGCGACCGGCGAGGTGATCAAGTCAGTCGATAAGAAACAGGTCGAGGCGCTGGTCGACGAGCTGAAACGGAAGGGCGCGGTGTCGGTCGCCGTGTCACTGCTCAATTCGTATCTCAACCCCGAGAACGAGCGAGCGATCCGCGACATCATCCTGAAACGCGCGCCGGAGCTCTACGTTTCGATCTCCTCCGATGTTGCGCCGCAGATCCGCGAATATCCGCGCACCTCGACTGTCGCAATGAACGCCTACACGGCGCCGATCACCGGGCCTTACCTCGACGCACTGCGCGACGGGCTGAAGATGCGCGGCTTCGTGCACGATCCGCTGATCATGTTGTCGAACGGCGGCGTGATTGGCATCGATGTGGCGAAGCGCTTTCCGGTGCGAATGGTGGAATCGGGTCCTGCGGCGGGCGCGTTGGCGGCATCATTTTATGCCGAGGTGCTCGGCCTCGACCGGCTGCTGTCGTTCGACATGGGTGGTACCACGGCGAAGGCTTGCATCATCGAGGATCGCACGCCGCTAGTGGTCGGCGATTTCGAGGTCGACCGCATCTATCGTTTCAAGTCGGGAAGTGGCCTGCCGATCCTGATCCCGTCCGTCGACATGATCGAGATCGGCGCGGGTGGCGGCAGCATTGCGTCAGTGAGCGATCTCGGACTCCTGAAAGTCGGTCCGCAGAGCGCGGGCTCGACGCCGGGGCCGGTGTGTTATGGGCGCGGCGGCGCGAAGCCGTGCGTCACCGACGCGGACCTCGTGCTCGGCTATCTCTCGGCTGACAATTTCCTCGGCGGTGACATGAAGCTCGATCTTGCCGGCGCGCAGAAGCAGCTCACCGAACTCGGCAAGAAGCTCGGCACATCGATGGCGGAAGCGGCTTCAGGCATCTATCGCGTGGTCGGCGAGTCGATGACCGCCGCGGCGCGCGCGCATGCGATCGACCGCGGCATCGATTAACGCGGGCTGCCGCTGTTTGCATTCGGCGGCGCCGGTCCCGTGCATGCCTGCTACGTCGCCGAGCTGCTGGAAAGACCAGTCGTCAATTTTCCACCGCT
>JAXDNZ010000424.1:0-3842 GCA_034669185.1 Hyphomicrobiales bacterium | reverse complement strand
TGGACAACGACGATGATGGCAACCGAGATGCCTGCGGCGATCAGGCCGTATTCGATCGCCGTCGCGCCGGCCTCATCGCGCAGGAAGGATTTCAAGAGTTTCATCTGCAGCCTCTCCCGAGATGGCTTGTTCAACGTTGAAGGCGCCGGGCGTGCCAAGCGCATTCGTGGTTGTAGCGGGGAGGCTTGAACGAGCGGTGGAACGAATGAGTCGCATTTGATGTCAATCTCGCGGTAATTTTCATGACCGGTCGGGCGGCCGCGACCACGCGCGCAAATGAAAAAGGCCCCGGCAACGGCCGGGGCCTTATCTGAACCGTTTGGGACTCGACGGTTAGTTCAGCGCGTTCTTGACGCTGCCGAAGGTCGAGTTCAACTTCGTGCCGAGGCCCTGCACGACCGTGATGATCGCGACAGAGATGCCGGCGGCGATGAGGCCGTACTCGATGGCCGTCGCGCCCGACTCGTCTTTCACGAAGCGCATAACGAGGGTCTTCATAGTCTGCTCCTTTGTGGATCCACAGTTTGACTGTCTGAGCTCTGTCCGCCCGGGCTTGTTCGTTGCCCGATACTGACGAGCCCACACCCTAGCAGCGACCAATTGCAGCAAAGTTAACTTGATCGAAGAAACTCGCAGTCTAAAGCGAGGTTAGTAATGTGGTTAACATCTTGTTTCTCTGATGTTTGACGTATTGTTTGACGATGAGTGGCGCATGATAACTTGCGAATATTATGTTCAGGTGAATGTAAATCGAAGAAATGCCGGAAGGATTGACTGTCTTGCCGCAAGAATACCGGCCTCGTCGGCTCGAAACTTCGATGCAACGCCTACGCGTGTTCGTGGGAAGACGCTGCATTTGCACTTCGTTCACCAATTTGCAGTCAAATCCGTCGGGGCGTTCCGCCTCCAGCGTATTGTCCCAACGGCATGTTGGCGCCGGTTTGGGCTCTTGGAGACCTTGCGATGACGGCGAAAATCGACCGCACCGGCCTTTGGAACGCCGTGCGCCGCGCTGCGGCCCTCGTCTCAGCAGCGCTCATGTTGATGATCGCGCAGCCGGCATCCGCCGCCGACGCGGTCAAGGTCGTGCTCGATCAGGCCAGTATCCTGAAGCTGCCGGAGGGGACCTCGACGGTCATCGTCGGCAATCCGCTGATCGCCGACGTGTCGATCCAGGCGGGCGGGCTCGCGATCGTGACCGGCAAGGGCTATGGCGCCACCAACCTGGTGGCGCTCGACCGCTCCGGCGCGACCCTGATGGAGCGTGAGCTGCAGGTGCGCGGCGGGGGCGACAGCACGGTCTTCGTCTACCGCGGCGCCGAACGCGAGAGCTATGCATGCGCGCCGATCTGCGAGCGCCGCATCACGCTCGGGGACTCGCCGGCCTTTTTCGCCGCGACCGCGAGCCAGACCGATGCACGCAACACCCAGGCCGCCGGCGCCGCCAAGCCACCCGGCTCGAAATAGCGCCTCGCGCGCCGATAAAGTCGTTGATCCTGCTCATGGTTAGCGCGGCGTGAATACGCTTCCCGGCTTTGTCTTCAATCGCGGCAAGAATTCAACAACGCGCTTTTGCTAAAGCTTCACTGCGGGGACCGTATCGTTTCCGTCACACGCGCCGTGGAGCGGGCTCACCATGATCGATCACATCGCAAAGAAGCTGGCCTTCGCCGCGAAGCACTTCACGCGCGGCAAGATCGTGCGCCGGCTTGCGCGCGACGAAAAAGGCATCGCCACCGTCGAATTCGCAATCGTCGTCGCGCCATTCCTCGCGCTCATGTTCGCCATCATGGAAACCGCGATCGTGTTCTTCGCCGGCCAGACGCTGGAGACAGCGGTCGGGGACTCGGCGCGCCTGATCATGACCGGCCAGGCGCAGAACGCGAGCTTCACGCAGGCCCAGTTCAAGAACGCCGTGTGCGCGAAGATTCTCGGCCTGTTCGATTGCCAGAACGGATTGCAGATCGACGTGAAGACCTACACGTCATTCGGTTCGGTCAGCCCCTCGAAGCCGATCGACAGCAACGGCAACCTGCAGACCTCGAGCTTCGGCTATTCACCCGGCGGTCCGGGCCAGATCGTCGTCGTGCGGCTGATGTATCAGTGGCCGATCTATGTGTCGCTGCTCGGGTTCAACCTCGCCGACATGGCGGGCAGCAAGCGGCTGATCATGGCGACGGCCGCCTTCCGCAACGAGCCATACCAATGCTGCTGAGAAACAACATGACCTTCGCTCTGCTGCTTGCGCGCGCGCGCCGACCCCTCCGGCGGTTTCTGCGCGACAAGCGCGGCATCTCGGCGGTCGAGTTCGCGATGCTGCTGCCGCTGATGGTCACGCTCTATCTCGGTGGCGTGGAAGTCTCGCAAGCCGTCGCGATCGACCGCAAGGTGACGCTGATCGCGCGCACGGTCGCCGACCTCATCGCGCAGGTGACGAGCGTCAACAGTACCGACATGACGGACATCCTCGCCGCCTCGGCGGCCGTTGTCGCGCCATATCCCGACACCAAGCTCAAGATCGTGGTCTCGCGCGTCGACATCGACGGCTCGAGCGTCGCGAAAGTCATCTGGAGCAAGACCAAGAACGGCAGCGCCCGCGCGGTCAATTCCACCGTCACGCTTCCGTCCGCGCTCACCGTCGCCAACACGTCGCTGATCTGGGCCGAGACCTCGTACGACTACAAGCCGACCATCGGCTACGTCATCACCGGCACGATGACGCTCAAGGATCAGATCTTCATGCGCCCGCGTCTCTCCGACACGGTCGCGTGCAACGGCTGCTGATCGCTCCGAGATAACCTGCGGACCGGTTCTCAGCCGCGAACGAATTGCAGCAGCAGCCGGGCGACGTCCTCGGGCTGTTCCTGCTGCACCCAATGTCCCGCCCCATCGATCAGATGTGCGCCGCGCCACTGGGTACACACGGCGGCGGTTTGCATGCGTTCGAACACGCCCGGGTTCTGGTAGACGCCCCAGTCGCTTTTTCCCGCGATGAAGCAGGCCGGCACGTCGATGGTGCGACCGGAAAACACCTCAAGCTCGGCGGCGTATTGGCCATAGTTGCAGCGATACCATTGCAGGCCGCCCTGGAATCCGGTCCGGGCGAATTCGCCTGAATACACCGCCAATTCGTCCTCGGTGAGCCACCGGCATGCGGCGATCTCATCCGGCGACGGCATTTCCTCCGCCACCGTCTCGGCCATCCCCTTGGCGAGGTCCATGACGTAATAGGTCGGCATTTTCGCCAGTTCGCCGGCGCTGAACGCCGTCAGCCGGAACGGCTGGTTCTGTTTCCAGTCGGCGCTCTTGACGTGATAGTAGCCGCGCAGGAAAGCATGCACGCCCTGCGGCGCTCTCCACATGTGTTCGTTGGCTTCGGGCGCCTGATAGTAGTGCTGGTAATGCTTGCGCGGGCGCTCGAGCTTTGCGAGCTCTTGCAAGACCTTGGCGCGCGACGGCATGGGCGGCGCTGGTTCGTTCGCCGAATTGAACGGCAGCCGTGGCGGCCCTGCATACGGCGCGCTCATCAGCGCCACCGAACGGAACACGTCGGGCCGGATCATCGCGCAATTGGCCGCGACGTGCGAGCCGAAGTCGTGTCCGATCACGGCCGCGACGGAGCGGTAGCCCAGCGCCGAAACCAGACTCAACGCGTCCCTGACGAGATTGAGCATCCGAAAAGCGCCGAGGTCGCCGTCATATGCGGCATCCCAGCCGGTCGTGCGGCCATAGCCGCGCTGATCGGGAGCGACTACGTGGAAACCGGCCGCGGCGAGCGGAAGCATGACTTTGCGCCAGCTGTAGCCGAGTTCGGGAAATCCATGCAGCAGCAGGACGCAGGG